>CAZDYN010000087.1:0-8177 GCA_964509635.1 uncultured Nitrosomonas sp.
GCGGATCTGGATCTGGAAGGATCGGGCCGTACCCAGGCAGAGATTGAAGAAGATATCCGTAAGGCGCTGGCGGTGCTGCCGGGCGTCAATATTGTGATCTCCCAACCGATTGCGCAACGGGTGGATGAGATGGTAACCGGGGTGCGCTCGCAAGTGGCTATCAAAATCTTTGGTGATGATCTGGAAGAATTGCGTAAACTGTCCGAACAGGTAGCACGTATCGTTAAATCGACGCGCGGTGCAAGAGATATCCGTATCGAACGTTTATCCGGTCAACAGGAACTTACTATTAATATTGACCGCCGGGCCATTGCCCGGCATGGTATCAATGTCTCCGATGTCAACGAGCTGATTGCTACGGCGGTCGGCGGTAAAGCGGTTACGCAGGTTTTTGAAGGCGAGCGCCGCTTTACGTTGCTGCTGAGGTTCCCGGAAGAATTCCGGCACGATGTTGAAGCAATCAAGGACCTGCTGTTAAGGCCCGTCAATGGCGTACCGGGGGCAATGGGATCTGGTGGCAGGCTGGTACCGCTTAGTGCAGTAGCGGATATTCAGGTGGTCGATGGTCCGGCGATCATTTCACGTGAATTTGCGAGGCGCCGGGTGGTTGTAGGCGCCAATGTGCATGAGCGTGACATGGGCGGTTTTGTCGCGGAATTGCAGGAACGCACGGCAAAAGAGATTAAACTGCCGCCCGGTTATTATTTTGTTTGGGGCGGACAGTTTGAGAACATGGAACGTGCTATGGCAACGCTTGGCGTGATTGTGCCGATTACACTGGCGGCTATTTTCTTTCTGCTGTTCATGCTGTTTAATTCGGTCAAGATGGCCGTGCTCATTTATCTGGTATTACCATTCGCCTCGGTAGGCGGTATTGTCGGGCTCTTTATCACGGGTGAATATTTATCCGTGCCGGCATCGGTGGGTTTCATTGCGGTATGGGGTACTTCGATATTGAATGGTGTGGTGCTGATCTCTTTTGTCCGCGAATTGCGCGACAAGGGTTTCAGCATCGAGGAGTCTGTCAGGAAAGCCTGTTCACAGCGTTTCCGTCCTGTCATGATGACTGCGGCGACAACAGTATTGGGTCTAGCGCCATTCCTGTTTGCGACAGGATTGGGTTCGGAAGTGCAGAAGCCGCTTGCAATCGTGGTCATTTGCGGACTGACGACAGCTACGATGATGACAATGGTGGTGATGCCGATGCTGTACCGCTGGTTTGATGATAAGCCCGAGAAAACAGCGCCTATGCAATCCGGGCCGCTACCCTTGGCGGATTCCCGGGATCCTGTCAAGGATGTTTGACCTTCACTCGCATTCTTCGGAAACGAACCGGAAACAGCCGGGAGACTTCAACCGGAGAGAACAGGATTAAGCCTTGCAAAATTAATGCTAATGATTGATCAGCGATCGCAGGAAATGATCTGTATCAAGCGACAAACTTCCATTATTCCTGAAAGCAAGATCCGGGTTAAGCCGATTCTTTGGGAGGAGGCGTTTCCGCTGAGGAAAGTTTCTCAGCCGTTTCCTTTGCTTTTGTTGCCTCGGTGTTTAGTGCTTCTTTTTCATCAGCTTCTTTTGCGGGTATTTTGGCCAAAGAGTGCAGATTCAGATGTAATGCCGCTTTGGCAAGCAGATGCGCGCTCACGGGAGCGGTAATGAAAAGAAACAGCGTGATGAGTATTTCATGCAGGCTTATGCCCGCGTCACGGGTGCTGAAAAATACCGATGAGGCAAGCAACAGGCTGCCGACACCTAATGTGGTGGCCTTGGTGGGGCCATGCAGGCGGGTATAAAAATCCTTCAACCGCAGGAGCCCCAGAGAGCCTATAAAAGTAAATATAGCGCCTGTAAGAATCAAGAAAGATAAGAAATATTCCAGCATAATTTACTCGATAATATCGCCGCGCAGTAAGTACTTGCATAGTGCGACAGTGCCAATAAAGCCCATCAGAGCGATCAATAACGCCGCTTCAAAAAATAGCGCGCTGCCCAGATGAATCCCCAGCAACATGAGCACCGCAATAGCGTTAACGTATAAGGTATCCAACGCCAGTATCCGGTCCGGCACGCTGGGGCCGAAAAGTAAACGGGCAAAACTCATGGCGATTGCCATAGTCACCAAAGCGAGCGCAATGGGAATTACCAGATCTAGCATTTCTCGAAAATCTCCTTTAATGGATTCTCATAACGCTGCTTAATCGTGGCAATCAGAGCATCCGGATCGGTTTCGTTCAGTGCATGAACCAATAAATACCGGCGATCTGCGGACAAGTGCGCCGACACGGTTCCGGGCGTCAGCGTAATGCTGTTGGCCAGTAAGCTGATAGCCAGATCAGTGGTTAAATCCAGGGGCAGTTTTACAAAAAGCGGTTTGAGCCGGCGCGGATTGCCAAGGACCAGGCGCGCTACGGTAAAGTTAGCTACGACAATATCAAACAGCAATATCCCTATGTAGCGTAGCAAGGTAAAGGGTTTGCGGATGGTCACGGCTTCCGGCCAGAAACGGATAGTGAGCACGGGGATCGCCCAGCCCAGCAACAGGCCCAGAAAAATCTGGCCGGGCGCTATGCTGTTTGACAGCAGAAGCCACAGAACGGTCAGGATCGGGGCAAGAATGGGGTGTGGTAGTAAACGCGTCATTGCGGTAACGCTCCAGTGCCTAATACGGATTGAATATAAACATCAGGCTGTAACAATTGATTCGCCGTGGCCATCGTGAATTCCGTTATAGCGCCTGCCCAAATCAGCAATGCCACGCATAACGCAAGCAAACCCGCGACGGATATCAATTCACTGGTGATGGACTGCGCGCCTGATTGTGCGTTGATGCTTGTTTCAACTTTAACATGCGGTGTCTGCACGCGATAAAACAATAGACTGCCACTGCGTGCCAGCGCGATGATAGTAAACAAACCGGTGATCAATGTCACCCCCATGATCCACCACAGAGCCGAATGTGTCAGCGCCGCTTGCAGGATCAGAAGCTTTCCCACGAAGCCGGATAAGGGCGGTAAGCCTGCCACCAAAACCGCCACGATAAAAAAGAGTGTCCCCATTACCCGGTGATGCGTCATTACCGGTCCCGATTCAAATCGATCAAGCATTTCGCCACGACGGTTAGCGATGCAATCCGCCAGCAGGAAGAATGCGGCGGCGGCGAAAGTGGAGTGCGGCAGGTAATATAATCCGGCGGCAACGCCGGCATTGGTATTGATGCTAAAAGCGATGAACAGCGTGCCGGCTGATGCGATTACCAGATAGGCTATCTGCTGCCGCAAATGTGTGCTTGCCAGCACGCCCAGCGCACCTGCAATCAGTGTTCCCAAAGCCAATGGTAATAACCAGGCTTCAAGCAAGTCAGCCGCCGGACCGGCTTGGTCGCCAAAAATCAGCGTATAGACACGCAGGATGCTGTATGCCCCGACTTTGGTCATGATGGCGAATAGTGCGGCAACAGGAGCGGATGTGTGCGCATAAGCGGCGGGCAGCCATAAATAAAGCGGCAAAAGGGCGGCTTTAAGGGCAAAGACGGCAAACAGCAACAAGCCCGCCGTGCGTATCAAAGCGACATTCTCCGGGGACGTATTGGCTACTTTAACAGCCAGATCCGCCATATTCAGCGTACCCAGCAATCCGTAAAGCGTTCCCACTGCGAACAGAAACAAGGTGGAACCCACCAGATTGATCACGACAAAATGCAAGCCGGCCATGGTACGCAGCCGTCCGCCGCCGTGCAATAACAAGCCGTAGGAAGCCAGTAACAGAATTTCAAAGAAGACAAACAAATTAAACAAATCACCGGTCAGAAAGGCGCCGTTCAAACCGAACAATTGCAACTGGAACAGAACATGAAAATGCGGACCGGCCGTATCCGCGCCGCGTACCGCATACAGCAGCGCAAACAAGGAAACCAGCGCGGTGATCATAACCATCCAGGCGGCAAGCCGGTCAGCGACCAGAACAATGCCAAACGGCGGCGACCAGTTGCCTAATGCGTAGACCAGAATTTCGCCGCTGCTAACGGTTTTAAGCAGCAATGCTGCAGTCACCGCCAGCACGCCCGCTGCCGCAATGCTTACGATACGCCGGAGCAACAGCTTCCGTTTTTGCAGCAACAGTAACACTACGCCCAGCAATAACGGCCATATCACAGGAAGGATAACAATGTGATTCATCATGACTTATGTTTTCCATCCACATGATCGTTTCCCATCTCCAGATGGGCCTTGAGGGACAAGACAATCACAAAAGCTGTCATGGCAAAACTGATGACGATAGCGGTCAGCACCAGGGCCTGCGGTAAAGGATCCGCATAGCCGGCCGCGCCTTCCGCAATAATCGGCGGAGCGCCAATGGTGAGGCGTCCCATGACCAGCAGAAAAAGATTGACCGCATAGGATAAAAAGGTCAAACCCAGTACAACCGGGAAAGTGCGTCCGCGCAAAGTCAGATAAACACCGCATCCGGTCAGCACTCCGATCAGTATCGATATCAGCGCTTCCATTACCGGATTCTCTTTCTGACGTTTGCGAGATGACTCTTGCCGTGAACCAGGCCCAGATAAATAAGAATCAACAGTGTGGTGCCGACGACAACCAGATAAACACCCAGATCAAAAGCCATGGCTGAGGCCAATTCAAATTCCCCAATGACCGGCCAATGCAAATGACTGAATGTGGATGTCAGGAAAGGATAGCCGAAAATCCAACTGGCCAGGCCTGTCAGCGTTGCAATCAACAAACCTGAAGCGATGACGGTATGCATGTTGATGGATAAACGGGCTTGTGTCCAGTTGGCGCCATTGGCCAGATACTGCATGACCAGCGCCACGGCGGTGATTAATCCGGCAATGAAGCCGCCGCCGGGTAAATTATGCCCGCGCAATAGGATATAGATGGAAACCATTAGTGCAAGGGGCAATAGCAGGCGTGTAAACGACGCCATGATGACCGGGTGAAGATCCTGATCCCAGGGGCGCCCCTGGCTATCCTGTTCGGAACCGGATAATTTCAGCTGATCCAGCATGGCGTATATGCCCAATCCGGCCAATCCCAGCACAGTAATTTCGCCGAGTGTATCGTAACCGCGGAAATCGACCAGAATGACATTGACGACATTGGTACCGCCACCACCCGGCACGCTGTGGGCCAGAAAGTAATCGGCAATGCTCTGATAAGGGCGGGTCAGTATGGCCCATACCAAAGCGCTCAATCCTCCCCCTGCGGCTATGGCAATCAGGGCATCACGGCTGCGCAATAATTTTCCGGATTCGGCCGGCGTATACTGCGGCAGAAAATACAAGGCCAGCAGTATCAGCACGATTGTCACCACCTCTACGGAAAGCTGTGTCAAGGCCAGATCCGGCGCGGAAAATTTAACAAAAATCAGCGCCACGCCTAAACCGACCGTACCCACCAGAAGCAAGGATACCAGGCGCTGCCGGTGCATCATGACGGCGCTCAGCGCAGCGATTACCAGAATCAGCGTAATGAGTACACTCACGCCATCCACTGGCAGCAATTCGCGATTGCCGGTCAAGGAGAATTCGCTACCGGTAAAGCTCGTTATGCCGAGTGCCAGTATAAAAAGCATGAAAATAAACACCATGTGTTGTAGTGAGTTTGCGTTCAGCAGGCGGGTTACCGTGTTGGCCAGGTCAAATAGCTGATTAAGCAAACGATTATATAATAACTTGAATTCCAGCCGTTCCCCCAGCCGTTCGTGCAATACTGCTAACGAGCGGCGGCCCAGATAAAACAGAACACCGCCCGCTAATGCAATTATGCTCATCCCGAATGCCGGATTAAAGCCGTGCCAGATAGCCAGGCTGTGTTCCGGAACCGGTCCTTGCAAAACGCTGCTGGCAGCCACCGCAAGTATGGGTTCCACAGTTAATGCAGGCAGCATTCCCACCAGCAAACATAGCGCTACCAGGATTTCCACCGGCACTTTCATCCAGCGGGGAGGTTCGTGGGGTGTTTTGGGCAGATCAACCGGATTGCCGTTAAAAAAGACCGTATGGATAAAACGCAATGAATAAGCGACGGCAAATATGCCCGCCAGAGTTGCCGCAGCCGGCAATAGCCATCCCATAGGCTGATTGATATGATGCAGTGTTTCCGCAAAAAACATTTCCTTGGATAAGAAACCATTAAATAACGGCACGCCTGCCATGGACGCCGCGGCAACCATGGCCAGCAATGCCGTATGCGGCATAAATTTCCATAGCCCTCTCAGACGGCGCATATCACGCGTACCCGTTTCATGGTCGATAATGCCGGCGGCCATGAATAAGGATGCTTTGAAAATAGCATGATTAATAATATGAAAAACACCGGCAACTGCGGCAAGCGGCGTGCCCATGCCGAACAACAAGGTAATCAAACCCAGATGACTGATCGTGGAATAAGCCAGCAATCCTTTCAGATCATGCTTGAACATGGCAATGTAGGCTGCGACAAGCAATGTGGTTAATCCTGTCAGGCTGACTAACCAGAACCATTCCGGCGTGCCGGCTAAGGCAGGGAACAAGCGTGCAAGCAAGAACACGCCTGCTTTCACCATGGTGGCCGAATGCAGATAAGCGGATACTGGCGTGGGCGCCGCCATGGCATTGGGTAACCAGAAATGAAATGGAAACTGGGCTGATTTGGTGAAAGCTCCCAGTAATACCAGGATCAGCATCGGTAAATACAACGCATGCGCACGGATGCTGTCACCCGCTGCCAGAATTACCGACAAATCATAACTGCCGGCAATCTTGCCCAATAGCAGGAAGCCGCCCAGCAGCGCCAATCCGCCGCCGCCTGTTACTGCCAATGCCATGCGCGCACCGCTGCGGGATTCCTGCCGGTTCTGCCAGTAACTGATGAGTAAAAATGACGATAAGCTGGTCAGTTCCCAGAAAATCAGCAGTTGAATGATATTTTCGGATAACGCAATTCCCAGCATGGAACCCATGAACAGAAGCAAATAAGCGTAAAAACGCCCCATGTCGTCCCGTTCGGACAAGTAATACCGTGCATAGAGAATAATGAGCAAGCCAATGCCCAGAATCATCAGCGCAAATAACAGGCCCAGGCCATCCAGGCGAAAGGCTATGCCCAATCCAAATGCCGGAATCCAACTGAGACGCTGAACGGTAACCTCCCCAGCAAAAACATTCACCGCCAGCGGATAGAGAAAAGCCAATGCAAGCAGGGTGACGGCTCCGGCGCTCCACGCAGCATGCAATCTGCCCAGGCGGGAGATACACGCGACAAAAAGAGCGCCGGTAAAAGGTATTAAGGCGACCAGCGATAAATTCATAAATACTATGTTACGGTTTTGGTGGTTGGGTGCTATGGACGCCGGTAGGCGTGATTTTGTGCAAGTGATTGTGCAGCGGATCTTCCGGGCACGGTATTAATCTCTTATTTCCTGTTCCCAGCAGATGGAATTCTCCGGTCATTACCATAAATCTATCTCATTAATTTTTGTATGAAAACAGCTTGGCCCGTTGCTTGGTAATAATATAGCTTTTTAAAAGTATCAAAATCATAGCTAAAAAACAAATCTATTCTGACCTGGGCAAGTGTTCTTTTGCTATTTTCCGATGTTTCCTGAGACCGTGCCGGTTGTCAAACTGGGTGGATCATCAAATATTATGTTGCCAGATCAGCCAGGAAAAGCCGGATGCGCGCGGCGTTCATACCCAGATCGCCTTTTCCGGTCCGGGAGGCGGAACGCATATCGATACGCGTTTTATTTTCCATTGCCTGCACACGGATGACGACATCATCCTTGAAACCCATAATGCGGGTGGTATCGGTAGCCTCGATCCGGCCGTTTGCGGCGGAAACCGCGGCAATTTCCCAGCCGCGTTCTTTTACCAAAGCGGCAGCTTGCGCAAAAACCCGATCGTAGGGGCGGTTAAGCAGCAGCGGCTGCAAATCAGGGTAGCCCTCTTGCTGAAGATCCGCCAGATTCTCCGGTGCATGGCGATCCAGCGGATTATGCGCGGCTGTTCGCAATGCCTTGATCGCGACAAACTCGGGCGGATGCGCCAGATCTGTCGTAATATCATGAATGAGCGGCGCTCTTGCACCGGACAGCGCGATGAGAAGCATAGGGGTCACGATCAGCAGCCCCAACGTTGATCCAGCCAGCGTGGAAGCAATTTCCGCTTCTTTAGC
>CAZDYN010000088.1:0-8160 GCA_964509635.1 uncultured Nitrosomonas sp.
AGCCCGACTCCATACCCAATCGCTTTTATGCCTATGGCGTTGTCGCGCGCCTTGCACTGCTCGCCGCGGCATTGGAATTAGAACAAACCAGTCCGGAAATCCCCGTTCCTCTTCCTGCTTGAAGTCAAAATGAAACTCGCATTTATCATTGATCAACTGGATTCTATCAAAACCAGCAAAGATTCAAGTTTCGCCATGATTTGCGAGGCCATTGCCAGAAATCACCAGATTTTCGTGCTCTATCAGCACGATATCGTGCTAAACAATGGCATTGTCACCGGCCTTTCCCGCATTCTGACTTTGACCGGCACGCCTCATCAAGACAGTCATTGGTTCAACACGGGCGACCGTCTAGCTACACCGCTTCATGAATTTAATGCCGTGCTGATGCGCAAAGATCCGCCTTTTGATCTGGAATATGTTTACAGCACCTACTTGCTGGAACTCGCTGAAACACAAGGCGCATTAGTCATTAACAATCCGCGGGCCATCCGTGATCACAACGAAAAACTGGCGATTACAAAATTTCCGCAATTTATCGCAGCCACTTTAGTAACCAGCCAGGCACATTTAATCCGGGAGTTCCTCGCCGAGCACCAAGATATCATCCTGAAACCGCTGGACGGCATGGGCGGAGCGAGCGTGTTTCGAGTGCACAGCGCCGATCACAATATCAATGTAATTCTCGAAACACTGACCCACTATGGCACCCGAACCATCATGGCGCAACGCTATATTCCTGAAATCACTCAGGGTGACAAACGCATATTGCTCATTGCCGGCAAAGCGGCGCCCTATGCCCTGGCGCGCATTCCCAAACCGGGTGAAACACGCGGTAATCTGGCTGCTGGCGGCACAGGTAAAGCGCAACCCTTGTCAGCCCGCGACCAACAAATCGCCGAGTCGCTTGGACCTGAATTAACCAAACGCGGCTTAATGCTGGTTGGTCTGGATGTGATTGGCGATTATCTGACAGAGATCAACGTGACCAGCCCGACGGGCATGCAGGAAATAACCCGGCAAACGGGGTTTAATGTAGCGGGAATGATGCTCGATGCAATTGAAGCAGCTATAAAAACAAGGATTAACTAAACGTTTATTTCAGTTAAGAACATTACCGGCGAAAACCATAATCCAACACAAAAAACTGCGGTTCGAATTGAGCCAGCGGCGCATACAGTTTTTTCAATTCTTCTTCCGGTCCGTGGATCTCCAGGCGTACAATTTCAGCCATCGTGAGTGCCTGCATCAGCAAGCCGTTCACATTATCCAGATGTAATAATAATCCTTCCGCATCTTCGTACCCTTCACGGCAATAAGCTTCATCACCGTTAAAGCAGAAACCATAATAAAGGCATTTTTGCTCTTTTCGGGTACTGGCAACAAATTGCTCGCACAGTCTCTTAAAACTCGCAATCTGACCCTCTGCTATCTTAAAATAGGGTGCAATCGAGCAGCATTTATCATGCATGGACATGGATTGAGTAATCGTAATCAGCAATATGAATCAAAGAGGATTTCCACAATGATGAGTCGTCGTGGAAAAGCCATTAAAAACCGGGTGCTCAAAATTCAACAAGCCCAGATCGAACAAAATCATCACATGATCGTCCGTTCCGGGCTTGCCGCAAGACTTAAACAAGCAATTCTATTTGTTAATGCACAGTTGCTGCCTGTTTTTGCTCGCACATCAAGTTGGCGCAATATGTTTCGTGAATGCCATCCAGGAACCCCCATAGCGCATCGCAGGCTTCCTGCGTAGCGGCCAGCACTTCGGCCTGTTTTTCCGGATTATCGGCAAAGCGCTCGATGATTGCCCATTCGGCTTGCGAATGATAAATATCGGCTTTTTGGTGTACCGAGAAAAATTCGTAGTCTTGCGGGTTTTTCATACCGTAGAATTTCGCCAAACCATCAATTTTCACGGCGGCAATATCGGGCACTTGCGATTCAAACGCATGCAATGCTGCAAGTCCCGCATAGAATGGGCGGTTCAAGCAAATATCACGGAACGTGGAAACAAGCTTTTCGGTAGTCGGCAATGCGGCCGCGTCCGACAAGCTTTGATCATTGGCGCCCAACGCGAATGCAAAATTTTTCCACAATGCCGGATGATTCTTTTCACCGTGCTCTTCATCAATCAGATTTTTCAGTACTTCCTGACGCACGCTGATATCACCGCTGTTGGTTTCAGAATGCATATGCGGGGTATTAAAATGCACCGCGCTTAAATAAGTAGGCTCAGCCAGCACATTATAAAAATATTGCTCTGCATAATGCCGCAATTGTTCCTTGGTCAGTTTGCCTTCCGTCCAGGCGATATAAAACGGGTGTTTGAGCAGATGCTTTTCGCTGATAATGGCAGTGATTTTTTGCTTGAGAATGGTATTGGTTGTCATAATTACTCCTTTTAAACCGAGATGGATAAAGTGCTGCATATCATCGCTAAATAACACCGGCAAGTCAAATTTAGCTGGCCTGCGCTGTGTTCAGATGATTGGCTAAATACCGGCTGGCAGCGACCATATTCCGCAGTGCCGGTTTGACCTCTTCCCAGCTACGCGTTTTCAACCCGCAATCCGGATTCACCCACAAACGTTCGGCGGGTATGCGCTGCGCAGCCTTCTCCATCAATTCAATGATTGCATCGACAGAAGGTATATTGGGCGAATGAATATCATACACGCCCGGGCCGATCTCATTCGGATAGTGAAACTGATCAAACACGTCGAGCAGTTCCATGTCTGAACGTGATGTTTCAATCGTAATGACATCCGCATCCATCCGCGCGATCGCTTCCATGATGTCATTGAATTCCGAGTAACACATATGCGTATGGATCTGCGTTTCATCCTTTACGCCGTTGGCGGTAATGCGGAATGCGCGGATAGCCCAGTCCAGATAAGTATTCCAGTGTGATTTTCTGAGCGGCAAGCCTTCCCGCAACGCAGCTTCATCAATCTGAATAATGCGAATACCCGCCTTTTCCAGAGCCAGCACTTCGTCGCGTATCGCCAGCGCCAATTGCAAGCACGTTTCAGCGCGGGATTGATCATCACGCGCAAAAGACCAATTCAGCATCGTCACCGGCCCCGTCAACATGCCTTTCATGGGTTTGCGGGTGAGCGACTGGGCATATTGAATCCATTCCGTGGTCATCGCTTGCGGTTGTGAAACATCGCCATAAATAATAGGCGGTTTGACACACCGCGACCCGTACGATTGCACCCAGCCAAACTGAGTAAAGGCAAAGCCTGCCAATTGCTCACCAAAATACTCCACCATATCGTTACGCTCCGGTTCACCATGCACCAGAACATCCAGCCCCAAAGCTTCCTGTTCGCGCACGCAATATTCAATTTCTTTCCGCATTGCCTGACGGTAGGCTGATTCCGATGATCTGCCAGCACGGAAATCACAGCGTGTCTGCCTGATTTCCTGTGTTTGCGGGAAAGATCCGATCGTTGTGGCGGGAAAGAGCGGCAATTGAAACTGTTTCCGCTGCACGGCCGCGCGTTGCTGATAAGGTGATTGACGGTTACCCATCGCTTCATTGATTTCAAGCAAGCGCGCTTTCACCACACCATCATGCACGCGGCCGGATTGTTTACGGCTTGCTATCGCCGCGCTATTTTCCAGCAGCAGACCGGCAACGCTTGCCCGGCCATGATTCAGCGCTTTCGCCAGCACGTCGATTTCTTTTAATTTCTGTATGGCAAAAGCCAGCCATGCATGAACCTCCTCATCCAGTTTCTGCTCACTGTCCAGATCGACCGGCACATGCAGCAATGAACAGGATGGCGCCAGCCAAAGACGATCGCGCAGATGATCATAAACAGGCTCCAGCCAATTCAGCGTTGCGGTTAAATCGGTTTTCCAGATATTGCGCCCGTTGATAATTCCCAGTGACAGAATTTTATGCACGGGTAACCAGTCGATCACTTTGGCAATCTCATCGTGAGCCGTGACAGCATCCAGATGCAATCCGGCAACCGGCAGCTCACACGCCAATTGCAAATTGTCTTGCAGTTGCCCGAAATAAGTCGTCAATAGCAAATTGACGGGGGCCGCCTGTAATTGATAATACGATTTTCTCAAGGCATGTTTCCACGCCTGAGTCAATTCCATGACCAGCACGGGTTCATCGACCTGTACCCACTGAACACCTGCATTTGCAAGTTGGTGCAGCAATTGCGCGTAAGCGCCTAACAAATCATCCAGCAGATCAAGCTTATCGCTGCCATCCTTGGATTTTCCCAGCCACAAATAAGTAACCGGACCGAGAATGACGGGCTTGACTTGCTGACGGGCCTGCTTGGCTTGCCCAGCTTGTTGAATTTGCTCGAGCAAACGGCTGGCATTCAATGAGAAGCGCGTATTCTTATCAAATTCGGGTACGATGTAATGGTAGTTGGTATCAAACCACTTTGTCATTTCACCGGCGTTGACACAAGAGCAGGCCGCATGACCGGTTACCGAACGGCCTCTGGCCACGCGAAAGTAATTGTCCATCGCACCGCCGGGTAATGCATTGACACGCGCCGGAATATTGCCCAGCAGAAAACTGGTATCCAGCACGTGATCGTATAGTGAAAAATCCCCTGCCGGAATCCAGTCGAGCATGGCTTGATCCTGCCAATGCCGAACCTGAAGATTATTTGCGATATCCGATAAGGCGGATTCGGAAATGGCGCCTTTCCAATATTCTTCCAAGGCGAATTTTAGTTCCCGGTTTCTGCCGATGCGCGGAAAGCCAAGATTGTGTGTTGTTACCATGATTCAATCACCACTCAACAGTTAATAATCGTGCCGCTATTGTATGAATAATGAGAAATGAATAATAATGATAAGTTTTGACATTCCAATAAGGTTTACTCATAGATGATCGAACACAGCCATCTTAAAATTATCCACGCACTGCATGCCAACGGCACACTAACCGAAGCCGCCAATGCACTCTGCCTGAGCCAGCCTGCGCTATCGCATCAAATCAGTTATCTGGAAAAGAAACTCGGCGTCGCGCTATGGGAACGGGAAGGCCGCAGCCTGCGCCTGACACAGGCGGGTATGCTGTTACTGGAAGTTGCCCAGCAAGTGTTACCGGTAATCGCGCAAGCGGAAAAAACACTTGCAGCCTACAGCGAAGGCCGGCAAGGCATTTTACGCATCGGTGTGGAATGCTACCCCTGTTTTGAATGGCTCACCGGCATGATCGGTCAGTACATGCGGCAAATGCCCGGCATCGATGCCGATATCGTGCAGAAATTTCAATTCTCCGGCCTGGAAGGCTTGCTCAACCATCACATCGATGTGCTGATCACGCCCGATTGGGTCAAAAAAGAAAAGATCGCTTACGAAATTCTGGCGGAGTATCAACTGGTGCTGCTGGTATCCGGCAATCATCCGCTGGCAGGCATCCCACATATAACACCGGAACTGTTGTGCAAAGAAACCTTGTTAACTTTTCCGGTGCCTTTGGAACGCCTGGATATTTTGACGCACTTTCTGACGCCTGCTCACCTTGAACCGGAGAAATTGAAACCGATTGAATCACTGGAAATCATGCTGCAAATGACCGCCTTAAACCGCGGCATCTGCGTACTGCCTGAATGGCTGGCCGATATTAAAAACAAGGATTTGAATCTCAAAAAAATCCAAATCGGCTCTCAAGGCCTTTATCAGAAATTGTATCTGGCGCTGCGGGAAGCGGATAAAACGATTCCGTATATCCGGCAGTTTATTGCAGTGGGACAAAGAACGGTTGAAAATTCGGCCGGACAAACCCGGAATGATCGCAAATGGTATTGAAGCAAGCTGAGATGATTGCAAATGAACTGGCTGCTTGATCAGAATATTATT
Source organism: uncultured Nitrosomonas sp. (assembly GCA_964509635.1). Classification (GTDB taxonomy): domain Bacteria; phylum Pseudomonadota; class Gammaproteobacteria; order Burkholderiales; family Nitrosomonadaceae; genus Nitrosomonas. The sequence goes on from CAZDYN010000088.1 coordinate 5,860, forward strand.
TACGCATCCACCACAATATCAACGTCAGTACAACGGAGATAATCAGGCCGGTCATCAGTGGAAAATGGAAGCTGAAATTTTCGCGCTCGATATGTATGTCCCCGGGTAATCGGCCTAATGGTAATTGCGACACCCAGGGCCATAGCAGGCCCAGCACGAGCAACAGGACTCCCAGTGTAATCAGTAATTGCTGCATAGCGTTTTTATCCAATCAACATACGAAGCGAATCACGGGATCTGATCCTGACGCGGGAATACCAGTTTGTCCGTTTCAAAACCCAGTTCTCCGGTTCTCTGCACAAAGCGGTTCATCAATTCATCACTGACAACCGGTGTTCTTGCTAAAAACCACAGATACGATTTGTCATAACTGGTCACGAAGGCATATTGATAGTTTTCCTTATCCAGATCAAACACAATGTAGGCACCATAGAATGGCCTGAAAAAGGAAACCTTTAAGTACCCCTCATTTTGATTTCTAACGAAATAAGCTTGGCCCTCGGCTTCTATCCATTTATTCTCCGGCATCGAAAACCCCTTGTTGATAACCCTGATGCCGCCATCATCACGCAGCGTGTATTCCGCCGTAATATTCGCGAGTCCGCGCTCAAACGAATGATCGAGTCTGGCGATTTCATACCATTTACCCAGATACCGGTCCAGCTCAAACCCGTCTACCGGTTCGATATCCTGCGGTATTTGCAAGCATCCGCTTAACAGAACAACCAGAAAAATAACCGGTAATAATCGCATTTCCAGGCACTCACGCAATATTTAACCTCGGGTAATCAGTATATCCCTTCGCGTCAAAAGTATAAAACGTCGCGGGATCGGGTTGATTTAACGGCGCTCCCGCCTTGAGCCGCGCCGGTAAATCGGGGTTTGCCAGAAAGCTGGTACCGAAAGCCACCGCGTCTATTTTCCCGGCGGCGATATCCCTGTCCGCCTCTTCGCCGGTGTAGCCCATGTTGGCGATCAATACACCCTTGTAATGCTGGCGGATCGGTGTCATGACATCACCGCTCTGCTGCTGATACACATCGCCGCGCATCACATGCAAATAGGCCAGACCGCACTCATTGAGCCGGGCAGCAAACCAGGCGGACAAGCCAACCGGATCGCCATCGATCATGCTGTTGTAGCTGTTGAGCGGCGAAATGCGCAGGCCTACCCGCCCACTCCCCCACACGGAACTGACGGCCTCGAGCACTTCCAATGTCAAACGCGCGCGGTTTTCCAACAGACCGCCGTAAGTACCCGCGCGCTTATTTGCGCCGTCACGTAAAAATTCATCCAATAAGTAACCATTTGCGCCGTGGATTTCAATGCCATCAAAACCGGCGGCTAAGGCGTTTTGCGCGGCATTCTTAAACCCGGCGACGATACCGGGCAATTCATCATCCCGCAGTTCCCGCGGAATGACGTAAGGTTTTTTCCCTTCGGGCGTGCGCACTTCGCCGGAAATAGCAATGGGACTGGGCGCCACAGGCTGAGCACCCTTATTGAGTAGCGGATGGCACGCTCTTCCTCCATGCCAGATTTGCAGAAAAATCCGGCCGCCGGCCGCATGCACCGCGTCAGTGACGAGTTTCCATCCGGCAATCTGCTCTGCGGAATAAATGCCCGGTTCCTTCCAGAAAGCGGAATTACCTTCGATTGCCATCGTGGCTTCTGCAATAATCAATCCGGCACTTGCCCGCTGCGCATAATATTGCGCCATTAAGGTATTTGGAATATGCTCATCTCCCGCACGGCAGCGAGTCAGCGGCGCCATGAAAATACGGTTTGGCACGGTCAGCATACCAATCTTTAATGGTGTAAACAACATAATCATCCCGTTAACTCTCATAAAATATAATCACCATCGTTTTAGTATAAGTTAATGAACTAGAATTGATATTTACGAGCATTAATATCTCACCAACTAAATTTTAAATATTAATTCATTTGATTTGTGATTAGATAGTCGGCCCTGAAAAACCGCATCAATCGTTATCCTAAATCAGCCGCTTCAAAAGGTAGAGAGTTCATAAAGACAAAATCGAGCGATTGGGTCTTTTTCCGTCATTCTTCTATCAAAGGATTTGCGAAGCCAGCAGTTTCCGCCACGGGAAAAAGAGCCAAAAAATGGCCGGCAGCCATTGTTTCAGATTACAAGCTGCGGCACAGTCATCAGCAGGTTGATGCAATCACCGAAGCGCCTTTCAGATAATTCCTTGCCATTCGATAATCCGACTTCAGGTGGGGCTGAGAATGGGTTCAATCGCGGCACGCCTCTTGCACTGTTTTCGCTGCTTGTCT
>CAZDYN010000089.1:0-8149 GCA_964509635.1 uncultured Nitrosomonas sp.
CCCTAAAATCTGCCTGGAACTCAAGCGCGGTGTGGCTGGCATGATCGGGCATACGCAACCGCGCCGTATCGCGGCCCGAACGGTTGCAGCGCGCATTGCGGATGAGCTGAAAAGTCCGCTGGGGCAGGCAGTCGGCTACAAAATCCGCTTTTCCGACAAAATCAGTTCTGACAGCTATATCAAACTGATGACGGATGGCATTCTGCTGGCGGAAACACAGGGTGATCCGCTGTTGCAGGCCTATGACACGCTGATTATCGATGAAGCGCACGAACGCAGTCTGAATATCGATTTCCTGCTCGGTTATATCAGCCAGTTATTGCCGAAGCGGCCTGATCTCAAGCTGATTGTCACTTCCGCCACCATCGACGCGCAGCGTTTCTCCCGACATTTCAACAATGCGCCGGTGATTGAGGTGACCGGCAGGCTGTATCCGGTTGAGATCTTTTACCACCCGCCGGTTGTTGACGATGATGAGGAGGGCGATATGCAACAAGCCATCCTCAATGCAGCCGATGAATTGATAGCGCTGGGTCCGGGCGATATTCTGGTTTTTCTTCCGGGTGAACGTGAAATCCGGGAAACCGCCGAAACACTGCGTAAGCACCATTTTAACCGCTTGCGCCCGGGATTCTCCGGGGTGGAAATACTGCCGTTGTTTGCGCGCTTATCCTTTGCCGAGCAGGAACGGGTATTCCAACCCGGCGATACCCGCCGCATCGTGCTAGCCACCAATGTTGCCGAAACGTCGTTGACCGTTCCGGGTATTCACTATGTGATCGATACCGGATGGGCGCGCGTTAATCGCTACAGTTACCGCAACAAGGTCGAGCAATTGCTGGTGGAAAAAATCTCCCAGGCATCGGCCAATCAAAGGGCAGGGCGCTGCGGCCGGATAGCCAACGGAGTTTGTATTCGCCTGTATACAGAACAGGATTATCAGGGGCGCGCCGCATTTACCGATCCGGAAATTCTGCGTTCTTCGCTGGCAACCGTCATTCTGCGCATGAAATCGCTGCATATCGGCGATGTGGAAGATTTTCCGTTTCTCGAGCCGCCATCGCCGCGCATGATCGCCGATGGCTATCAATTACTGGCAGAGCTAGGGGCGGTCGATGAAGACCGGCAACTGACCGCAATTGGCTGGCGTCTGGCGAAGTTTCCGGTTGATCCGAAAATAGCGCGCATGATCCTGGCGGCAAAACAGGAAAATTGCCTGCATGAGCTGTTGATCATCGCTGCCGCGTTAAGCCTGCAGGATCCGCGCGACCGGCCGTTTGAGCAGCAGGCGGCCGCCGATCAGGCGCACCGCCGTTTCCAGGATGAGCGCTCGGATTTTCTGTCTTACCTGAAATTATGGGATTTCTTTGATGAATTACTGAAGCATAAAAAATCCACCCGCAAACTCATTGCGCACTGCCGGGAGAATTTCCTGTCTTACCGGCGTTTACGCGAATGGCGTGAAATTCACGGACAGTTGCATGTGCTGATGACTGAATTGGGTTTGAAACCCAATGCAATCCCGGCCGGTTATGACGAGATCCATCGCGCGCTGTTGGCCGGATTGCTCGGCAATATCGGTTTCAAAACCGAGAAGGAAGGCGAGTATCTGGGTGCGCGCGGTATCAAGTTCGCCATTTTTCCCGGCTCGGTACTGAAAAAAGGCAAAGCCAAATGGGTCGTTGCCGGGGAACTGGTGGAAACCAGCAAGCTGTATGCGCGCTGCGTTGCCCGGATTGAACCGGCCTGGCTGGAAAGAATCGCGGGGAGTTTATGCAAGAAGCATTATTTTGATCCGCATTGGGAAAAGAAACAGGCGCAAGTGGTGGCTTACGAGCGTGTGACGTTATACGGCCTGATCATTGTTTCCAAGCGGCCGGTGCATTACGGCCCGGTCAATCCCAGGGAATCCCGCGAGATTTTCATCCGCGCCGCGCTGGTGGCGGGAGAGTATGTCACGCAAGCGCCTTTCTTTGCGCATAATCAGGCATTGATCCATGAAATCGAGGAACTGGAGCATAAAGCGCGGCGGCAGGATGTATTGGTCGATGAGCAGGAGATATTCGCTTTTTACGATGCCATTATTCCCGACAAAATCACCAATGGCGCGGGATTTGAGAAATGGCGCAAGCAGGCCGAGCAGGAAGATCCGCATCTGCTGTATCTGAAGCGTGAATTGCTGATGCGCCATCAGGCCGGCCATGTTACCGAAGTGCAGTTTCCCGAACAGATGGTGTTGCCTGACGGCAGCGTACTGCCGCTGACTTACCGCTTTGATCCGGCGCACGTGCTCGACGGCGTAACCGTCGCTGTGCCGTTGCCGCTGCTGAATCGCCTGGATGCCAGGCAATTGGATTATCTGGTTCCCGGCCTGATTCGTGAGAAGGTTACCTGGTATCTGAAAGCCTTGCCCAAGCAGATCCGCCGCATTCTGGTGCCGTTGCCGGAATCGGTGACCGGATTCCTGGAAAGCCAGCCCGGTGGTGTGCCGCAGCTTTCATTGCAGGATGCCCTGGAGAAATTTGTGTTACGCAAAACGACGCTGACAGTTCCACCGAAAACCTGGCAGATCAAGGATATGCCAGCGCATTTGCTGATGAATATCCAGGTGCTGGATGATGCCGGGCAGGAGCTGGCGATGAGCCGTAATCTCGCCGCACTGCAATTGCAGCTTGGCAAGGCCGCGCAGATGACCTTCGTGAAACGCGACACCGGAGATGAGAAAAACGGCATTGAGCGCGATGCCATCACGCAATGGGATTTTGGCGATTTGCCCGTGGAAGCGGCATTTCAGCGCAACGGCCGGCAATTGACCGGTTATCCGGCCTTGATTGAACAGCCGGACAGCGCCGCGATCCGGCTGTTTGATACGCGCGAAGCGGCAGACAGCGCAATGCGCGCGGGTGTCAGACGGCTATTGTGCCTGGCGTTGAAGGATCAGCTCAAGCAACTGGAAAAGAATCTGCCGGGACTCAAACAGGCCAGCATGCAACTGGCAGCGCGGATGAATCCGGGCGATCTGAAACAGGATATGTTGAATGCCATTATTGACCGCGCATTGCTGAATGACGATCCCTTGCCGCGCACGGAGAGCGAATTTGCCGCGCAATGCCAGCGGGCCAAGGGCCGTCTGCCGGAAGTGGCTACAGCACTCGCGCAATTGCTGCAGCAGATCGGTGCCGAATATCAAGTCCTGATGGGACGGTTAGCATCGGTTCGAATCGGCAGAGTGAAGGCTGAACTCAATGATCAGCTTGAGAGCCTCATTTATGCGGGGTTTCTGAGTCACACCGCCTGGAAAAGACTGCAACAGTATCCGCGCTATGTGAAAGGCATGTCGTTGCGCCTGGAAAAATTATCCGCCAATCCCGAGCGCGATGAGAAAAATAGTATGGGAATCGCGCCATTCTGGCAGCAATATATGCAGCGTCTGGAGAAGCATCAAAAAATGGGATTGCGTGATGAGAATCTCGATGAATTCCGCTGGCAGATCGAGGAATTGCGCATATCGCTCTTTGCACAGGAATTGAAAACGCCGCACCCGGTGTCCGCCAAACGATTGCAGAAATTGTGGGAAAGTGTGCGAGTGTAGCATTGATTAAAAGAGTGTTTCTGAGCTTGGTTCAGCTCAGGCAGTTTGGCAGGCCCGTGAAAAATTATCTTGCGTTGCTGTTAGGGTGTTAAAAACAGGCTCAAAATGGTTATTCATTAAGGAAGCTCTGGACAAGTGTCATTTCGAGCAAAAGCGGGAAATCCATTACATTGATTATCAAGGATTCCTTGTTGCGTCCGGAATGACAAATGCCAGCTAAATTACCTCCGGCTTTGCCGGAGGTAATTTAGCTGGGCGAATGAAATTTTACAGCGTCGAATAAACCACCGCGGCAATCAGTCCGCCGGCAATGCCGCCCACCACGGGTACAAAGGCATAACCCCAGTCACTATCGCGTTTATTGGTCATGGGGAGAATGGCGTGCATAATGCGCGGGCCCAGATCGCGCGCGGGATTAACGGCAAAACCGGTGGGGCCGCCTAATGACAAGCCGATGCCAAACAGTAACAGAGCAACCGGTAAGGCATCCAGCGCACCAAGGCTTGCCTGCGGTGAAACAATCATCATGACGCCAAATACCAGCATGAATGTACCAACTGCTTCAGTAACCATATTATTGAATGGGCTACGAATCGCCGGGCCCGTGCAGAATGCCGCCAGCTGCATATCGGGATCGGTCGTTGCATCGAAATGCTGACGATAGGTTATCCAGACAATCAATGCACCCAGCATGGCGCCCAGCATTTGTGCCAGCGCATACAGTGGTACGTCGCCCCAGGCGAATTTACCCGCGGCAGCGAGGCCGATGCTGACCGCCGGGTTCAAATGAGCGCCGCTTGAGGCGGCAACAGCATAAACCGCTACAAACAGTGCAATTCCCCAGCCGGCTGCGATTGTCAACCAGCCGGCATTGTTGCCCTTGGATTTATGGAGTACAACATTGGCAACCACACCATTACCCAATAAAACTAAAATAAAAGTACCAATCAATTCACCAAGAAAAGGAGTCATAGCTATCACCTTAATTTTGAGTTGAACTACGGAGATCCCGCCGCATGAGGAGAAAGATTAATGTACTGTTTCCGCCTTGGAAAAGCTTTCTGTCAATTTTGGAGGGCGAATCGATTATCACACAAAATTTCCGGGGATATATTCAGATCGCTGAGTTTTGTGCGGAGAACAAATAAACTGCGGCCCGTGACTGCGCCGTGGAGTTAATTTCCGCTGCGGCACGGCGCCCGCGCTTTTTCCGGTGGATTGTGATACAGGTGGCGATGACATTCGGAATTTTTCCTCGAAATGAACATCGTTCGACAGCTTGAAGATTCGGGCCGGGTGTGTCCGTGAGACCGGCCGGCCGTTCCTTGGCGCAGCGCTGATACTCATGCCCGCATGGGTTTGCTTACTGCGTATGTCTTTCAGCCGCCGGCAGAATGACTGGTGTGCGTGCCGGTTCAGGATAAGGTCAAATCTTGCTGTCCAGCCCGCTCTCGGCGATTTCCGCGGCGCGCAGCAATGCCTTGGCTTTGTTCTGTGTTTCCACCCATTCGTTTTGCGGAACCGAATCGGCGACGATGCCCGCGCCAGCCTGGACATGCAGTTGACCATCCTTGATCACGCCGGTACGAATGGCGATCGCCAGATCCATGTCGCCGTTGAATCCCAGATAACCGACTGCGCCGGCGTAAATGCCGCGTTTGGAAACTTCCAGCTCATCGATGATTTCCATTGCGCGTACTTTGGGAGCGCCGCTGACAGTGCCGGCGGGAAAAGTGGCGCGTAATACATCAATCGCGCTCAATTCAGGTTTTAACCGGCCTTCCACGTTGGAAACGATGTGCATGACATGCGAATAGTTTTCGATTTGCATTTTTTCCGTCACTTTCACGGTTCCGGTTTGTGCGACACGGCCAATGTCATTGCGGCCCAGATCCATGAGCATGACATGCTCCGCCAATTCTTTCGGATCGGTCAGTAAATCGGTTGCCAGTGCCATGTCTTCCTGGGGATTCCTGCCGCGCGGCCGTGTGCCCGCAATCGGGCGCACTGTAACCGTGTCGCCTTCAAGGCGCACCAGAATTTCGGGAGAGGCGCCCACGACATGAAAGTCGTCAAAGTGATAGAAAAACATATAAGGTGAGGGGTTGAGGCTGCGCAGGGCCCGATACAGTGCCAGCGGAGATGCGTTATACGGCTTGCTGGTGCGTTGCGACAGCACGACTTGCATGATGTCGCCGTCGTAGATATAACGCTTGGCCCGTTCAACCGCTGCTTTGAAATCCGCTTCCGGGAATTCGGAGACCGCGGCGGCGCATGTGACGGCTTGCCCGGACGGTATCGCAACCGGTTGACGCAATTCTGCCAGCAAAGTCTTCAGGCGATCACGCCCTGATTGGTAGGCATTGTCATTTTCCGGATTCACATAAACAATCAGATACAGCTTGCCGGAGAGGTTGTCCACGACAGCCAATTCTTCCGACAGTAACAGCAGGATATCCGGTGTGTTCAGGGTATCCGGCCTGGCGTGATCTTTCAGCTTATGTTCGATGTAGCGTACGGTATCGTAAGAAAAATAACCCGCCAGCCCGCCACAAAAACGCGATTTTCCCGCCGGGCATGGCGCTGCCTTGAATTGCGCCCGGTAGGATTCGATAAAGGCCAGTGTGTCCTCAACCTCAATCGTTTCAGACTTGCCATGATCCACCGTGGTGATCCGGTTGCCACGAGCCTCGAGACGCGTAGCTGCGGGCAGGCCGATAAACGAGAACCGGCCGAAGCGCTCGCCGCCCTGCACCGATTCCAGTAAATATGAATAGGGCTGATTAGCCAGTTTCAAATAGATGGATAAAGGCGTATCAAGATCAGCAAATGTTTCCAGAACAATCGGGATGCGATTGTAGCCCTGTTGTGCGAGCCTGTTAAATTCAGCTTCGGTCATTTGGGTTTCTAGGACAACCGTTTGATCAGTTTGGATGCATCCAGCAGCGATTCCACGATGGCATCACAATCAAGCTCGTAGACGTCACGTCCTTCGTTGTAGCCATACGGTACGCAGAACACATGACAACCCGCGGCTCTCGCGGCGATGGCGTCGTTCAGCGAGTCGCCGATTAACAACGCTTCATGCGGTTGCGCATCAAAGTGCTGGCAGATGTGTATCAATGGCATGGGGTCCGGTTTTTTTCTGGGCAGACTGTCACCCGATAATACGATTTCAAATTGATCGTACAGCCCGGTCGAACGCAGCAGCGGTATTGTGAAAGCTTCCGCTTTGTTGGTGATGCAGGCGAGTTTGAAACCGGCCTGCTGCATGGCTTCGATGCCTTCCGGAACGCCCGGATAGGGGCGTGTGTTGACACTCAGATTGCTGGCGTAATGCTGCTCGTAGATCGGCAATGCCTGTGCGAACAAAGCCGCATCGGGTTCGCCATCGAGCTCGCCGGTCAAGGTGCGCTTGACCAGTTTTTGTATACCTTTACCGATATACGAGCGGATTGTCGCCGTGGATTGTTCCGGCATACCCAGATCCTTTAACATCAGGTTCGCGGATAAGGCGAGATCTTCAGCGGTATTGAGCAACGTGCCATCCAGATCGATCATGACGACTTTGACCGGTAACGGGAACTCGATTTTTCTGGCCGCAGCGTTTGCGTTGGTATGAAGACTAGGGTTCATTTGAATACAGGTAGTAGCAATAAGCTGTTGGGATTGAATGAATTATACTTTTGCCAGTTCAGCGCGGAATGCGGCCAGGATGGAGTCATAACGATGCGGGTCGCTATCTTTTCCAGCCTGGTAAATAGCGGATCCAGCGACAAAAGTATCAGCGCCGGCGCGGGCGATTTCCGCAATGTTATCGGCTTTTACGCCGCCATCGATTTCCAGCATGATGTCTTTGCCGCTTGCATCAATGCGTTTTCTCACGGCACGCAGCTTGTTCAGTGCTTCGGGAATGAATTTCTGTCCGCCAAAACCCGGATTGACCGACATGATCAGAACCAGATCCAGTTTGTCGAGCACATGATCCAGGTAATGCAGCGGTGTGGCCGGATTAAATACCAGGCCTGCTTTACAGCCTTGTTCCTTGATCAACCCGATGGTACGGTCGATGTGATTGGAAGCTTCCGGGTGAAATGAAATGATATTGGCGCCTGCCTTGGCGAAATCCGGGATAATGCGATCCACGGGCTCAACCATCAAGTGTACGTCGATAATCGCATCCGTGACGGGACGAATGGCTTCGCAAACCAAAGGACCGATGGTGAGATTCGGGACATAATGATTATCCATTACATCAAAATGAATAATATCCGCGCCGGAATCAATAACGGCGGTGACTTCGTCGCCTAGTTTCGCGAAATTGGCGGACAGAATGCTGGGTGCTATGCGGTACATGAAAAAAACCTCTCGATAAACAAATCCGATATTTTAACCGCAAATGACTGAGCGCGCGTAAAAGAGTGATGATTAATGTGTAAATTATTGCGATTAATACGCTTTGAATTTTTCTTGGTAAACTACTATTCAAAATACGAGAAATAGTCTGGAACGAAAAGATGACCGAAGAAAAGAAGTATGAAATTGATATCAGTGTCC
>CAZDYN010000090.1:0-8093 GCA_964509635.1 uncultured Nitrosomonas sp.
GGAAGCATTGACCATCACCGAACTCGAATCGACTTCGCGCAGAAAACGGCGCGCGCGGGTATAGTTCTCCGTGACAATCGCATCGGTATGCTGCGAGCCGTATTTCGTAATGTGATCAATCGCCTGATCCAGTCCGTCGACAACGCGGATGCTCAAAACCGGCGCGAGATATTCCTCGTACCAGTCCTGCTCGGTGGCTTCGTTCATGCGCGGAACAATGCCGCGGGCCGCCGCATCGCCGCGCAATTCGACGCCCTTATCGAAATAAATCGCGCTCAGCGCGGGCAGTATCTTGGGCGCAATGCCGACGTGGATCAGCAGTGTTTCCATCGTGTTGCAGGTGCCGTAACGCTGGGTTTTGGCGTTGTCGGCGATTTTGACGGCCTTGTCAAAATCCGCCTGATCGTCGATGTACACATGGCAGACGCCGTCCAGATGCTTGATTACCGGGATGCGCGCTTCATTGGCGATGCGCTCGATCAAGCCCTTGCCGCCGCGCGGCACAATGACATCGACAAAATCCTTCATCGTGATCAATTCACCGACGGCCGCGCGATCGGTGGTTGCAATCACCTGCACTGCGGTTTCTGGCAAACCGGTCAGCCGTAAACCTTCTTTCACGCACGCGGCAACCGCCTGATTGCTGTGAATCGCTTCCGAACCGCCGCGCAGAATGGCCGCGTTGCCCGCTTTCAGGCATAAGCCTGCGGCATCGGCGGTCACATTCGGGCGCGCTTCATAAATAATGCCGATGACACCCAGCGGCACGCGCATTTTTCCCACCTGGATGCCGGAAGGGCGGTAATTCAACCCGCTGATCTCGCCCACCGGGTCCGCCAGCGCGGCAATCTGCAGCAAACCTTCCGCCATCGTCGCCACACCTTTGACTGACAACGTCAGACGGTCGATCATCGAGGCTTCCAGGCCTTTCGCGCGCGCATGGTCCAGATCCCTGGCGTTGGCGGCGAGCAGCAGTGATTCATCGCGCCGGATGGCATGGGCCATCGCCGTCAGTGCCTGATTCTTCGCCGCCGTATCCGCTTTGGCAACCAGCCGCGCCGCCGCGCGCGCTTCCCGGCCAACGGACTGCATGTAACTTTTGATGTCTGTGGTATCCATGGATTTAATTTTAATGAAAAATCGGTCTCAAACAGTCAGTAGTGCGGAATTATAGTACAAGATGAAGGCGATATTGCATGCTGCGGTATTCAGTATGACGAATGACGGGTTCTTTTTGTTATGACAGTACGCGTAATGCGCCCGCATGTGTAGAATTTTTACGATTTTCTCTTCTTCGAGAACCTGATAGACAAGCCGGTACCGGATATTGATGCGGGTTTTGGCGGACGGTTTCAAGTAACGCCTGTGCCGTTGATTTAAAACCGGATGTTGTCAGCTTTTTTATGGCTGGTATAAGCGAGGTATAGAATCACGAGTCGAGATTACAAAACAAAAAATATGTGCGATTCATCGACTATTCTCAATTCTCGGCCTGATCTCATTTGCGCTGTTTGCTTGCATAACAGGATAGTTTAGTTCTCTACATATCCCGTTCAATCTGATTGGATGTCAATATTTTATATATTAGACTGTTACCAGTATCATTGATTTTGCCTTTATTTGTCTGGTTTATATGTTTAATCAAGTCAATCACATCTGATTCATTTTCAACAATCAGATACTTAACATCGTCAATGTCAAATTCAAGTCGCATGCCATCTAACTTTTTGTTGTAATCATCTTTTTTTTTCTTTGTATCTATATTTGATTTTGCTACAAATGGCTCTATTCCTTTCGTATCCCAAGGAGGAACATAACGCCACTCCCTCTCATCCGCGAACCTATAATCAATAATCGAATCTTTCTCATTTCTTTCCAGATTACCCTCGTAGTTTTTTAGGTATCTGTACGTATCCCAAACATTCATATAGTTTTTATAGGATTGTTCATTTTGATCTTTATCGCGAATGTTGCTTAGATTTTTATAAATACTAGCTAACGCTGAGTTAAATCTGTCAGCAAATTGGCAGTGACGATTAACATACATTACTGGGCTGAGCCCATTCTTATTAGCCCATTTCTTAGTCAAACCAATTCCATATTTCCCATACTTTTCCATGTGATTTTTTAACTCAGACATTTTCAAGTCACAAAAAGATACGATTGGAACAGCAAACTCGCGGTGATCCTTTGGTCCAACAATTTGCTCCCTAGAATATGAGGGTTTGAATGAATTTTTTTCCAAAATACCATATAAACCGACCTTGTTGGTAAAGTGAAATAGAATATCGGGATAAAGGCTTTTATCACTTATGTGATTAGAAGAATTAGTATTATTCAATTTATTAGCGACCATCACAGTTTTGCGAGAATTGATGGAATAACGATCAAGGTGATGAATCCTCTATTGGCTCGAACACGAGCAAAGGATCAGATTGCGAATCACGAAAATGAGTATCGGAAGTGTCAAGTACAGGATTACGAATCCAAATTACAAAACAAAAAATATATGCGATTCATCGACTATTCTCAATTCGTGACTTGCTCTCGTTTTCTGTCGACCGGTTACGCACATTCCGCTGTCACGACATTGATCATCCAACTAATGCCGAATCGGTCGGTAAGCATGCCGAAGCGCGGTGACCAGAATGTTTTGCCTGGCGGCATTTGTACCTGGCCGCCATCGCAGAGCGCGGTGAAAAACCGGTCCGCTTCGGCTTCCGTGGCAACCGCGATCGACAGCGAAAAACCGCTGAAGTGCTGACCTTCTTCGCAACCGTCCGAGGCCATGATAATGTTGTCACCGATACGGAAGCTGGCGTGCATTACTTTGTTGTCGAACCCCGGCGGGAGCATGCCCGGCGGTGGTGCTTCCGGGCTGTCCTTGTAGCGCAGCAGCATATCGATCTGTGCGCCGAGCGCGCTGCGGTAAAATTCGAGCGCCTCTTCGCAGCGCCCGCCGAACATCAGGTAAGGTTGAATCAATGGGTTTGGCATGATGACTCCTTATGTCAGGAAACCGCTGAGTAGTCTTCATTTGTCATTCCGGGCACAGTGGGAATTCTTGTAATCAACACTATGGATTTCTCGCTACGCTCGAAATGACAGTTACCCGGAGACCCCTCAGCGAATGGATAATCTGCTTGTGCGGGAGCAAGGGATTGTGCGCCCGCTGCTATGAAAATTACAACGTTTTCATGTATTCAATAATCGCAAAAGCGCCTTCCTTGTCGCCGGACCAGTTGAGGCGGTAGGTTTTCTTGCCTTCCACGATATCCTTGTCGTGACCTTTATTGCTCAAGGCAGGAATTGCATTGGTCTGGAACAGGTAGCCTTCGTTTGGGCCGGCTGTTTGTTGCGCATCCCAGGAAAAGCCGAGATATCGGGGATCATAATCGAGGCGGCTTTTGACAAAACTGACCGGGCGTTCGTCCGGAACCAGCAGGTGATAGACAGTCGGCACGGTGCCGTTGTGCAGATACGGCGCTTGCGCCCAGACACCGCTCAGCGGACGGGCATTGTAGCCATGGTGTTCATCATTGGGCGACATCAGCAGGTCTTTTTTTCCGGCCAGCGAAACGCCGTCAAATTCGGCACAGGGTTTGATTTCTTTGCCGTACAACTGGATGACGGTATCCGGCGAACAGTTGTCATACAGTTCCTTGCGCGCGGCATAATTTAACAGCGTGCCGACCACGTAAGCCCGTTTCAGGCTGGTGCCGAGGTTGCCGTACACCTTGCCGTTCCTGGGCTGGTGGCAATCGGCGCAGTGTTCGGCGAACAAGGCTTGTCCCTTTCTGGCCAGTTCGATATCGACCGTAAACGGATACGGGCTGGCGGGCAGGCCATCGAGCAGTTCGTCGGCAAAGGCGGCTACGCGCACGTCGGTTTTTTCCAGGCCCAGGGTCAGCATGGCGATCAGGTTGCGATAGATGGGCATCGGCACGTTGCCGTTCCACTGCCCGCCGCCGTTGATGAGCCTTTTATAGTTTTCATCCCAACTGGCGCGGCGTTTGCCCTGTTCCCAGACCGACATGAAATCGGTAATGCCCGGTTCCGGCGGTAAAATGACACCGGCAAACCATTTTACGACGGGGATATTGCGTGCCCCGATATAACCATTGATGGCACTCAAGCCGGTGGCATCGGCCATGCCGGGGAAACCTTCCAGCATGGCGGATTCAAGTCCGGTGTAGTTCTTCGCAAGCAGCGCGCCAAAACCGTCATATTCGGCTTCCGCGCGCTGCGCGAACTGCTTGACCGTTTGTCCGGCGTTTTTCTTGAACAGTGCAATCTGCGCGGCTTCGTAGCCGGCGTCAAAGTTTCTGCCGGCAGTTTGGAAATTGTTGTAGAAATAATGAGGGTTTTGTTGCTGCACCGTATCCAATGCACCCAGCAGCTTCTGCGTTAGTATCGCGTATTTGTTGTCGCCGGTTTCGCCCGCGTAGGCTTTTTGCAAGGTCTGATAGAGTTTGACGCGGAACTGCACAATGTTGAACGTGGTATTCACGCCGCCGTCCAGGTAATCCATCCGGCCGTTCTCCAGGCGCACCCGGCCGATGTGACAGGCGCCGCAGGTGAACGAGGCATAGTCGATATTGCCTTGCGCCTCAGTCCGGGACAAACCGCTAAAACCGATGCCCAGCGCGACCGGGTAGGATTTCTGCCGCTCATCGAGAAACAGACCTACGGCATCAAGAAAGTTTTCTTCGCTGCCCCACAGCTCCGGTGCCAGCTTCGGCAATAGCTTCAGCGCGATGTAGGGGATGCCGTCGGCTTCGCTGAAAGCGAAATTGGCAAACCAGTCGTAAGCCGTTTGATGTGACTGGATATAATCAGCCTTTTCCTGAGATTTTTTTGCTTGTGCCTGTAACCAGTTATCCGGCACCGGGCTGACGAAAGCCGGTGGCGGGGGTGCTTCCAGCGGCTGAGAGCTACAGGCTACGAGGGTAATGGCAAGCAAAGCAGCGGCATAGATTTTCATGGGGACTCCTGATCCTTTTGTTTTATCAAGGTAATATCGAGAAGAGCGGCTATTGATTAGCGCAGGCCGATTGTAGCATAGCCCTGATAGGATCGATTTTGGGATTGCGCGATGCGGTGTGTAATACTGAGGTACAAAGAAAACAAGGCGATCGGAAAAAGAAAAAACCCGCCGCAGCGGGTTTTTCTGAGTGACATTTAATTGATCAGATTACACGGCCAGTTTTTGCTTTCTGCGGCGGCCTGCAAAACCCAGTATACCAAGACCCGCCAGCAACATGGCATAAGTTTCCGGTTCAGGTATCGGCGCGGTGACATCGCTGAGCTTCAGATAGTCAAAGCCGTAAAAATCACCGGAACTGCTGCGATCGATGGAAATGGTCAATGCGCCGGTGGCGTTGATCGAATCAATCACGGCGCCGGTCAGTGTGTAATAATGGATAAGCGTATTCGGGAATCCATCGTTATAGGCGAAGTTTTGCACGATACCGTTAAATGTGGTGACTACCGAGCCGAATGTTGAAGCCTGGAAGTCGGCCATGTCGATTTCCAGATGACCGACCGTCCAGCTGTTGCCCAATCCCGTAAAACTGAATGTCGCTACGGTTTCCGATCCATGAGGACTGTAGCCGGGGTGGGTGGTGCTGTAGGTGTCGGTATATTGCGCGCCATCGGTTGCGGCCATTTCTGCGGCACTGCGGCCGTCATAGTTTGCCGAGAAACCATCAAATGAGTGCGGGCAGTTATCGCAAATACCCGCGCCATAGCCGTCATTGTCACCAATTTGCCAGGAAGCCGCCGCAACCGGGCCGCTTGTCAGGGCTAGTAAAGCCATCATAGATACAATACGCATAATAAAACCTCCCATCCGTAGAAAAATAGCATTTAAATTTATTGATTTCATCAAGCTTGCCGGTAGTAAGTTCTTTTTACTTGGCAACGAGCGCAAGAAAACAATTCGTTGTTAGCGAGAAATGAAATCGTTATGTAATAACTTGCAGGCCGGCTGTTTTTCTTGATTGCCTTTCCAGATTTTCATGACAGATCTTGCCTGCATAGTCATTTGAAAGATAAACCGAAAGTTCCTTTAATGTAATGGGCAATCACTCCTTTTTTCCTGGTACATCAGTACTGTATTTGCGGCTTGAAAAACAGGACAAATGTCCTTTATTGCTTTCCGGCTAATTGTGTTTACAAGATTAAAGCGGAGGGCATTACCTGTTTGGTGCCGCGGTGTGGTGAAATGCGCAATCGATTGCTATCGATCCGGTAGTCTGCGCATCGATCTGTTTCAGCCAAATGGCCGTGTGGCGGCTTTGTTGCTTGATCCGCGTTCAATCGGCAGTATTTCCCGCTATCCGGAATTTGCCGTGCTGGTTGGTGCCGGAAGAAAAATTATTCATCTGTCGTGCTTTCGCCGGTGTTTTGCAGGATCAACTGTGAATGCGCTGAGCAGGAATGGCAAAACATAATCCCAGCCGCAACAACTCTTCCCAAATATCCCCTTGCGCAACGCCTTTAATGATCCGGTCTATTTTTGCGGCGCTGGATAATCCCCGTAACAGGGATTGCGGGTTGATGCGTCTGGCCGCGGTCAGAACTGTTTTCTGCCGGTCCCCCCAGATTCTGGCGGCTTGCAGTAATTGCGCGGGCGGCTGGCCGTGGTCGAGACCCTTGCGGATGAAAATCAATTGACGGATTTGCTCGGCCAGGGTGGCGAGGATCAGGAGCGGGACGGCGCCTTCACCTTGCAGACCGGTCAGAATACGGGTGTAGCGGGTGGCATCGGCGGAGATCATGGCATCGGATAATTGAAAGACATCATAGCGAGCCACGTTCAGAACCACGTCTTTTACCTGATCGAATGTCAAATTGCCACTCGGGTAAAGCAACGCGAGTTTCTGAATTTCCTGATGCGCGGCAAGCAGGTTGCCTTCCACCTGATCGGTGAGAAATTGCAGGGTGGCGGCATCGGCTTTTTGCTGCTGCCGGACAAGCCGCTGCCCGATCCAGCCGGGTAACTGCTCACGCTCGACGGCGTAAACCGGTATCAGGATACTGGCTGTTTCCAGCGCCTTGAACCATTTGGCCGCTTGCCCTTGTTTGTCGATCCGCGGCAGCGTGATCAGCGTGAGCGTGTCAGGCGGCAGCGCGCTGCAATAGGTCTCGATGGCTTTGCCGCCTTCCTTGCCGGGCTTGCCGGAAGGGATGCGAATATCCATGATTTTGCGTTCGCCGAACAGCGACAGGTTATTGCCGGCGTTGAGCAGATCCAGCCAGTCGAAGTGCTGATCGACGGTGAACAGCTCACGCTCGGTATATCCTTGCTGGCGTGCGTGAGCGCGGATCAGGCCGGCGGCTTCCAGGATCAGCAGCGGCTCGTTGCCAAATAGCGTGTACAGCGGCGCTGTTTGTTTGCCCAGGTGCTGGGTTAGCTGCTCAAGTTTGATCCGCATAGTGATGGTAGCGTCACCGTGGGCCTGGCACCTCTGCTAAGAGGGCAGCTTGATTACGGACAAGCGCCAGAGAATCTGCTGAATGGCATCGGTCTGCATATCTTTCTGCAATAACCGTTCTTCCCCTTCCTTGGCTATGATTTGCGCATCCAGAAACGGGAGAATACGTGTCAAGGCAATCTCTGTATTGGGAACGATTTCAATGCCTTGTTTGTCGACCAGGCGATAGACAACCCGGTAAATCAAATTAAAGTCACGCACGCGTCCGCCTCCGGACAGAGACAAAATGGTTCTTTCATTCACCACGCTGACGATTTCCAGAACGGCTTCCGCTTCCGTCGCGCTGGCGGCTACCTTGGTTGTCGATGATGTGCTTATCGCGCGTTCCAGATCCATACCGATGGTATGTCCGTCTGGCGCGGAAATATACAGGGACTTGAACGGCAGCGTGGAGATTTGTCCGCGCAACTTAAAGCCGCAGGCGGTGAGCAGGCACAGGATCGCCAGGATTAGAATTGTTTGTGTGCGCAATTTCATGGTTTGGACGAGAACAAATGGTTTTTATACAACAATATTCACCAGCTTTCCGGGTACGACAATGATTTTTTTGACCGTTTGCCCTGCAATAAATTTCTGCACATGCTCATTGGTCAA
>CAZDYN010000091.1:0-3169 GCA_964509635.1 uncultured Nitrosomonas sp.
CAGTTCCGGCAGAATTTTCCCGGCCAGTTGCTTGCCCAGTTCCACGCCCCATTGATCAAACGGATTGATATTCCAGATTACACTTTGCACAAACACTTTATGTTCGTACAGTGCGATCAGTGAGCCCAATGTCCGGGGATCGAGTTTTTTGAACAGAATGGACGTGGTCGGACGGTTGCCGGGAAAAATTTTGTGCGGCAATAGTTGTTTCACGGATTCTGCCGGCATGCCCTGCGCTTCGAGTTCGGCGCGCACTTCCTGTTCATTCTTGCCGGTCATCAAAGCTTCCGTCTGGGCGAAAAAATTGGCCAATAACATGCGATGATGATCGCCAATCGGATGATGGCTTTGACAAGGCGCCAGAAAATCGGCTGAAACGGTTTGCGTGCCTTGATGCAGTAACTGGTAGAAAGCGTGCTGGCCATTGGTTCCGGGTTCGCCCCAGACAACCGCTCCGGTTGCATAATCGACCGCCTCGCCATCACGGGTGATACGCTTGCCGTTGCTTTCCATTTCCAGTTGCTGCAAATAAGCGGGGAAACGGTGCATCGACTGGTCATAGGGCAGCACGGCATGCGCGGATGTGCCGAAAAAATTGATTTGCCAGATACCGATCAGGCCCAGCATGACCGGCAGATTTTTGTCGAGGGGCGCGGTGGCGAAATGCTGATCCATTTCCCGCGCCCCTGCCAGCAATGAATAAAAATTGTCCATGCCGATGGTCAGCGCAATCGGCAGGCCGATCGCCGACCAGAGCGAGTAGCGCCCGCCCACCCAGTCCCAGAATTCAAACATGTTGTCCGCATGGATGCCGAATTCTTCCACTTTGGCGCGATTGGTGGATACCGCAACGAA
Organism: uncultured Nitrosomonas sp.; assembly: GCA_964509635.1. Taxonomy (GTDB): domain Bacteria; phylum Pseudomonadota; class Gammaproteobacteria; order Burkholderiales; family Nitrosomonadaceae; genus Nitrosomonas. Next base: position 856 of record CAZDYN010000091.1, read on the forward strand.
GTGCTGCGCGATATCGTTCTCGCTGCCGCCGTGTCCGAGGAACCATTTGCGCGCGGAATGCGCGTTGGTGAGCGTTTCCTGGGTGGTAAAGGTTTTTGAGGCAATGATAAACAGCGTCGTTGCCGGATCAAGATGCCGCACAGTTCCGGCCAATTGCGCGCCATCGATATTGGAAACAAAGTGCGGTCTGATGCCGTTGATTTGATAGGGCTTGAGCGCTTCGGTCACCATCACGGGGCCGAGATCCGAACCGCCGATCCCGATATTGACGATATCGGTAAACATTTTTCCGCTGTAACCTTTATGCACGCCGCTTTGTACCGCGATTACGAAGCGCTCCATTTGTTTCAGCACACGCTTGATTTCCGGCATGACATCGACACCATCCACCTGGACAGGGTGTTCGCCGCGCAAGGCAATATGCAGTGCCGCGCGCTGCTCGGTTGAATTGATTTTTTCTCCCGAGAACATGCGGGCAATCCAGTCCTGCAATTTCTGCTGATGCGCCAGCGCCAGCAGCCCGTCGACGGTTTCACGGTTGATGGGCTGTTTGGAGAAGTCCAGCAGAATATCGTTGAAAGAAAGCGAGAATTTTTCGAAACGCTGCGGATCCTGTTGAAACAGGTCGCGCAAATGCGATTGCGCCATGACCGGTTGATGTGCCTGCAAAGCAAGCCAGGCTGTTGATTGCGTAAGAGATGGCATCATGTTTGTCTGGGTTACCGGAGGTTATGAAATTTGCAGATTATTGAGTATCGTGAGTTGGTCTTTATCAGGTATTCATGCTGAACTAATTGCTGGTTGGAGAATGCACTGTCCGCGTATTGATTTCCAGCGTGATGATCAATTCCGGAGCCGTTACCGCCCATTCCAGCAATAAAACCGCCGCCTGCATGATTTTCTCAAACCCGCTTTCGGATTGCGAGACGGAAAAATGCGGCTGTGCCCGTAACGTCACCGGAGAGGATGTCTTGAGCACAATACTGCCGCCTAACGTATCATCGTTCAGCGTTATTTCAGTCAAACCGGTCAATTCAAGCAATTGGCCGAAGCCGCCGGGAATCTTTCCCTGATAGCTATAGTGTCCGCCCATGCCGTCGCAGCTTGGCAGGGCAAGATTGATCTCGGTGCTGAATCCATGTGCCAGCTTGGCAGTGAAACGATAGGACACCTGGAGACGGTTACCATCCAGCATGACATGCTTGTGAATCGGGTAGGGAGTGTTTTCAGATTGAAAATGATTATTCTCAAGTGCGGCAGCCAAGGACCGGTAAGTAATGAACATGCCGCTCAAACGGTCGACAAACAAACTGCGGGGATGATCGTCAGTGACGATGTCTTCCGCATTGATCTCATGCTTGTAGCTGACCCTGTCATGTGCCGAGGCGATGCCGCCGGCGGTCTGAGCGGATGAAGGATCCGCGCCCGGCTGAATTTTCCGGTAATAATGTTCATCCTGGCAGCGCAAAGTATCGCCAAAGTTATGTTTCAGCCGGTAAGCATCCAGCTCGCAAATGCTGGCGAAGCGATCCAATTTCAACACCGCCTGTAGAGTGCCATTCTGCAGAAAAGCTTCTGCTACGCCGTCCAGATCGATGTCTTCGGTAAAATATGCCGGACGGGGTGCGCAGGCATCGAGCAATGCTTCCAGCTCAACTAGGCCATTGTAGACAGCGCGGCGTAAATGCGGCAGGTACAAGCCGCCGAATAGTCCGTGCCAATAGGCATCATTGGCCTGGGATTCATAGAGTTTCTGCTGCATTTCATGCGTGCGCCGTTCCGCGGGCAGTTCAGCTAGCCGCGCGGACAGTCCCAGCATGCGCTTATGCATCCAATTCGATTCCGGATAACGGGAAAAGAAATTTTTCCAGATACCGCCGCGCAAAAATGCTTTTTTCTGTTCATACCAGCCGCTGGCCTTCGCTTGCTGCACCAGATCCGCATAGGTGCTGGCGGATGCAGCGGGCAGCGTCCACTCATTCATTTCAATGTAGGATACTGTCGGCAGATAGACCACACCGCGGGTTTTTTCGCTGGCATGATATTCGCTGTAGTGCCGGGTGCGGATTTTTGCCGAAGCGAGCACGCCTTGGATAAAGTGCTCGAGCCAGCCTTTTTCATACACCCACTGGTATGTTTCCGGCCAGATGCCGAATTTTTCGATGTCATCAAAATAAATCGCTGCCGCGCTGGTATTGGACTGCTGATCCGCGAATGACTCCAGATGGGCGATTGTTTCCTCAACCGGGGAGAACGGAATTTTATAGCGCAGGGATTCGGAGATCGGGAACAAGTCGAGCTTATGGGAATCTTC
>CAZDYN010000091.1:3179-5256 GCA_964509635.1 uncultured Nitrosomonas sp.
GTAGTGAAATAGCCATTTAATTCCGTGGCTGTTTTACCGGCACAGAGAAAATGGTAATCATCCACGGTGACATAGCGGATTCCGCAATCCGCCAGCGCCGGAATGACCGTTGATTCCCACACACGTTCGGTCAGCCATGCGCCTTGCGGGCGTTGACCCAGCTTTTGCGCCAGCTTATTGGAGAATGCTTCGATTTGTCCGATGCGGTCGCGGTTTGGAATAACCGCCAGAACCGGTTCGGTGTCACCCGCGCCGAATAACTCGACTTGCTGCCGCGCAACCATGTCGCGCAGTAACACCATATCCTCGGGATAATGCTGCATCAGATAATCGAGCAGCCAGCCGGAGAAATGCACCGAGAAGCGGAAATCCGGGTAGCGATAAAGCACATGCAGAAAGGGTTTGTAGCAACGCAGGTGCGCATCGTTCAGCACATCGGGAAAATTGCCGACGGGTTGATGCGCATGAACACCAAAAAGCAGCGAAACAGGTTGTGTCATTCAATTACTCCGGTAAGCGTTAGGGACCTGGGCAAGCGCGTCTGATTTTAAACTTGAAATTGATCGGATATCATGAAGACCGCCGCATGGCGCCGCTGGCGTCGGTTTGTTCATTACCTTTGCTGACCGGTTCGAGTACCGCCGGAGGGACCGGCAGTTTAAGCAAATGATAGAGATTCATCAGATTCTTCCTGAACAGTTGATCGAAACTGGCTACCGAGTGCGCCGGATTGTAATCGCCAAACCACCAGAACCAGTCGGAGCTTTCGCACGACGCCAACTGGCGGCTGGCCTGGGTTTTCTCTTCCTCGGTCAGGCGCTCGCTTTGCATCACCAGATCAAAACTCTGCTTGGCCGCGCAGAGCATATCCCAGGCGCGATTCTTTTCCTTGTCGCCGATCCAGGTGGAGAAAGTTCCATAGACCCAGCTACCGGCTGCCAGAGCGGGGAGCATTTTTACATTATCCGCCTTTTCCGCATGGGCAAGATAATCACGGTAGGTTGTGGTGCGAATGAAGGAATGACGGTCGAGCAGGCTGTAGAGATCGTCAAGAAAATAGAATCCGTTATAGGGATAGGATTCCCAGGCATTCTCTCCGTCCAGGATAATACTGACAACCGGATTTTCCTCAGCAGGCGTGTCATGATAAATGCGTTCCAGCGATTGGATAAAGTTTTCCGCTGCATCACGTCCGAACCATTTGGCGTATTCAAAACCGATCAGATCGGATAACTGGTCATCACGGAAAAAACACGTGACTTGCTCCGTTTCTCCGGCCACCCGGTACGGGCGGTATAAATAATGGTTACGCTCCGGTAATGGCGCGTCAGGATTAGCGGCGCGCAGGCTATTCACCAGCACGCCTTCACCGCTGGCGCTCCACTGGCAATTTTGCTCGGCCAGGATTTTTAATAACGCTGTCGACAATGCGCCCTCGGCTGGCCACGTGCCGGCGGGCTTTTCATTGAATCGTTGTACATGACTGGTTACCGCCGAGGATAAATGAAATGCAACACGGCTGCGCCCGCCCGGATACAGCTGATGTGCCGGTAAGGTAACGTCGGGCTGGCTGTCCCGTGCGGAAGAGAAATCAATCAGTAACGGCGCGAGCGGATGATAGTGAGGCGTGGTGGATATTTCAATCTGACCTGACTCGGCGAGTTTGCGATAGCGCGGAATCAGATTCCGGATCAGCTCACCAATCAGATTGAATAACTGCAGCCGGTCTTCGTTGCTGAATCCCTGGCTTTGCGCCATCAACCTCATCACGAACTCGTTATTGCGGCGCACACTCTCGCCCATCCATGCCAGGTGATACCACACCAGCAAATCGGCCAGATATTGCCCGGAAAGGTAGGTCAGATCACGATCACCACGATGATTGAAGGACTGATAAAGCTCGTGCAGGCGTTTATAGGCCGGATACGGTTGCAGCATCGTTTCATGATTGCTCAGGAAGCAACTGTCGAACAGGTATAAACGATCCTGCATGGAAATATGTTCGAGATCGGACGTGGCCAGCAGGCGCAGCAAAGGACAGTGTATTTGTCCGGCAGAAAATTGCGCGGAGAAATCC
>CAZDYN010000091.1:5266-8004 GCA_964509635.1 uncultured Nitrosomonas sp.
CATGGATGATGTCGGCAGGCTTATAGGTCAGGGCGGCGATGACCGCCTTGGTTTGCGGGTGCATCTCCAGGTGATAAGCCATATCGGTGTAATCCTTGATGGCATGGAGATACACCCACGGCAGAACGAATTCGTTGGTGACATAATCCCGGTAGTCCGGCTGGTGCATGTGCCACAGTAAAATAAGATCTAATTGCTTCATTTAAAAACCATGAAATATTGTTTTTGAGGAAACGTTGAGCACGTGATGTTGATCCGGCAGGTTTATTATGAACCTATCAACATTGAGCTAGCATGCTTTATGAATTTCCTGACCCAGCATTTCCGGCGTGATTAATGTGATGCCTTTTTCCGTCACGTAGAAGCGTTTGCGATCCGCTTCCGGGTCATATCCCACTGTCAATCCTTCAGGGATGGCGCATTTCTTTTCTACCACGACACGCCGCAAGCGCGCATGTCTGCCGATCACGACATTGGGGAGTATGACTGAGTCTTCCACCGTGCTGAAACTGTTGACTTTCACATTGGAGAACAGCAGGGAACGGCGGATTGTGGCGCCGCTGATAATGCAACCGCCCGATACCGATGAATCCAGCGCCTGGCCCCGGCGGTCATCATCATCAAAAACGAATTTTGCCGGCGGTAATTGCTCCTGATGCGTCCAGATCGGCCAATCCTCATCATACAGATTGAGCTGCGGCGTGACCGTGACAAGATCCAGATTGGCTTCCCAGTAGGCATCGATGGTTCCCACGTCACGCCAGTAAGGTATGCCTGAAGCCATGTTCACGCAACTGTCCAGAAACCGGTGCGCAAATACGCGGCAGCGGGGCACCAGATAGGGAATCAGGTCCTTGCCGAAGTCGTGTGATGAATCATGGGCCTGATGGTCACGAATGAGCTGCTCATAGAGGAACGCGGCATTGAATACATAAATCCCCATGCTTACCAGCGCTTTGTCCGGTTGCCCCGGGATGGGCGCCGGATGAACCGGTTTTTCGGCAAAACTGGTGACTTGCCATGCTTCATTGACACCCATCACGCCGAAAGCGCTGGCTTCCTCCAGCGGGACTTCAAGACAGGCTACCGTCATATCCGCCGCTTTCTCGATATGCTCGGCCAGCAATTTGCTGTAATCCATTTTGTAGATGTGATCGCCGCCCAGAATCAGGACATACCTGGCCTCATGGCGCTGCATGATGTCAATATTCTGGAACACCGCATCGGCTGTGCCTTGATACCAGGTCTCTTCGGCAGTCCGCTGCTGCGCCGGAAGCAATTCGATGAATTCCTTGAAACGGCCATCGAGAAAACTCCAGCCATGCTGGATATGGCGGATCAGACTTTGCGCTTTGTATTGCGTCACCACGCCGATGCGCCGAAAACCCGAATTGACGCAGTTGGAAAGCGGAAAATCGATGATGCGGAATTTTCCGCCAAATGGGACCGCCGGTTTGGCGCGCCAGTCCGTCAACTGATGCAAACGGCTGCCACGCCCGCCCGCCAGTATCAGCGCAAGCGTGTCGTGCGAAATGTTGCTGTGGAAGCAGGTGCCGTTTTTGCGCTCCGTGCGGGAGTCATTGACATGCAACCGTTCATTGTTATCCATAGCGATGAGGCCCTCCGCGATTTATGTCAATATGTTATCGCATATTATGGCACTTTCTCACACATTGCTTTTATTTTAATTGTTAACCCGAAAATTTCATAAATTCGCGTTAAGCGTATGGATATGGAGACAGGCAAGCTATAATCCAATCCAATCCAATTAATAAGCCCATAAGAGTGATAACCCGACATAAAACCAATTTGCTGCAGAATGCCCTGCTGAGCGCGCGGCTGCATGATCCATTCGCCTATCTGGGGGTGCACAGGGATCAGGGCCAGACTCTGGTGCGGGTATTCCGGCCTTACGACGTGAATGTGTGGCTCAGGACGGCGGTTGGTTTTGAACCGATGCAGCGTATTCATGCGGATGGAATTTTCGAATGGCGCGGGGAGATTCCTCCTGCCATGCCGTATCGATTGCGCATCGAAGAAAGAGGGGCCGGGCATAGTGTGTATGAAACGCATGATCCTTATGCTTTCCCGCTGCAAATTTCCGATCATGACTTGTATTTGTTCAATGAAGGCAAGTTACAGCAAGCGTATCGCATGCTCGGCGCTCAGCGTGTCAAAAACGCCGGTGTTGACGGCATGCGTTTTTCGGTCTGGGCGCCCAACGCGGAACGGGTCAGTGTCGTGGGGGATTTCAATCGCTGGGATGGCCGGATTCATCCGATGAGCGTGCATCACGCCAGCGGTGTATGGGAATTGTTCATTCCCGGATTACTGCCGGATTCGCTGTACAAATTCGAAATCCGTAACCGTGCGAGCGGGAAAATTCTGCTCAAGACCGATCCTTATGCCCAGCGTTTTGAACTGCGCCCGGACACGGCGGCGCTGACGCCTGCCAACGGTATTTATGACTGGCATGATGCGGCATGGCTGGCGAACCGTGAGAGCTGGGACTGGCTGCATGCGCCGCTGAATATTCTGGAAATCCATGCCGGATCATGGAAGCGGCATCCGGATGGGCGTTTTTATTCCTACCGGGAACTCGCTCAGCATCTGCTGCCTTATGTGCTGGAGATGGGCTATACCCATATCGAATTGATGCCCGTCTCCGAACATCCGCTCGATGAATCGTGGGGCTACCAGACCACCGGGTACTTCGCCGTCACCAGCCGCTATGGTTC
>CAZDYN010000092.1:0-1266 GCA_964509635.1 uncultured Nitrosomonas sp.
CCCATCGATACCCAGTTACCATCCGGTGTGTCAAAAATCCAATCCTGCATATGATTGATAATGGCATTGGCTGCGCTGGCCGCGCTTGACTTGCCGCGGCGCGCTTCAATAATTGCTGTGCCGCGTTTCTGTACCGTCGGGATAAAGTGATTTTCTACCCAAGCCGGATCCGCTATGAGTGATGCCACTTTGTCATTGCCAACGGTTGCATGACTTAGATCGGGAAACTGCGTATTGGAATGATTGCCCCACACGATCATTCTTTTGATGTCTGATACAGGCACCTGAAGTTTCAGTGCCACCTGGGACAGCGCGCGATTGTGATCCAGTCTCAGCATCGCGGAAAAATTGCCAGGATCAAGATCGGGAGCGTTTTTTAACGTAATATAAGCATTTGTATTGGCAGGATTGCCAACAACTAATACCTTGACATTACGCTTGGCAGCTGTATTGAGCGCTCGTCCTTGCTCAATGAAAATAGGGCTGTTGGCTGCCAGAAGGTCCTTGCGCTCCATATTCTCGCCGCGTGGCCGTGCACCGATAAGCAAGGCAACATCCGCATTATCGAACGCAACTTCCGCATTATCCGTCGTGATAATTTTAGTCAATAACGGGAAAGCACAGTCATATAGCTCCATAACAATGCCATCAAACAAAGACTGAGCATCAGTTATGTCATGCAACTGCAGAATAACCGGTTGGTCTTTGCCAAGCATGTCGCCTGCTGCAATGCGATATAACAGGCTATAACAAATCTGTCCGGTTGCACCGGTGACAGCAATACGAATAGGCGGTTTCATTTTTTTCCAATCCTCGAAAAGCCACCAATAGGCTGGAAAATTGGCGGTATGTGGGGAAAAGTGCACGAATTATACTTGCAATCACAGCCTCACGGAAGAGCAAGTTTGTTGGAGAAAATAGAATTATCAAATCAGGATTGTGATAGGGCTTTGATTGCATATTGAAATACGATGAGACAGAAAGAGCTTTGAGTATGTAAGCCATAGATATCGATTCAATTCAGGTCGTGTAAGTAAAAGCACCAATTCTATGCAACCTGAGAATCGTGGTTGCACGAAATGGAATGTACGGTTTTGAGGGTCCGGTTAAAGACACAGTAAAGAAAGATTATTATTGGCTATGTTCGCGTTAATTGTTGATACTTCCAAACGCCCAAAGCGGCGCGCACTATATCCGTTGGCGTCAACGCATCCTTGATTTCATCCAAAATGCGTCGCCATCCGAGATAGTTGGACAGGTAACGTG
>CAZDYN010000092.1:1276-7974 GCA_964509635.1 uncultured Nitrosomonas sp.
TTAATTATTTCAATAGATTGAAATGAAATCATGCGCTTCACCTTGTCGTGAACTCGCTCGAGGGATGAGAGGGTGAAATGTAGATAGCCTATTGGAATTGGAATCAGGTTGTTGATTATCAGTCTGAGCGGTTAAGCGTGGTTTTCAGGTTTGATTTTAAAGGGCGGATATTGAACTTGCATCGCTGAGGGTATTGCGTATCATGCGGAAAATGAAAAACTGAATGGAGATACCATGACTGCCGCAAGTTTTCCCGCTTCTATTTCCACCCCCGCAACGTCCATTGACGGAGTTATTGCACAGTTATCCGCCATCGTCGAATGGTCCAAACAAAATAATTCCCGTATGGGATATTTTGCGGCCTTGTACCGTAAAGTCACCATCCAGGTTAAAAAAGGGATTGCAGATAACTTCTTTGACGATGGTCCGCGTATGGAACGTCTCGATGTTATCTTCGCCAATCGCTATATCCAGGCATGTTATCAATATCAAACCGGGCAAACTCCGACGCATTCGTGGGTATGTGCATTTGAGAAAACCCAGCGCTGGTGGCCGATTGTTTTGCAGCACTTGCTCTTGGGGATGAATGCGCATATTAACCTTGATCTGGGTATTGCCGCGGCGGAAACCGTTCCGCCGGAAGAACTGCAAAGTCTCAAGGGTGATTTCGAGAAAATCAACAATGTGCTGGCTGGCCTAGTGGGGGGGTGCAGAGCGAACTGGCGGAGATATGGCCCATTCTGGGGTGGTTAAACCGTTATCTGGGCAGTGTGCAAACTGCGATCATCAATTTCAGCATGGAGAAAGCGCGCGATGCGGCTTGGTCATTTGCGGAGAAATTGTCTCCACTATTCGAAGAGCAGCGGCAGCAAGAAATCGCCGAAAAAGATGAAATGATGGCTTTATTTTCCAATGCTATTTCTCACCCGGGATTTTATGGATCCGTCATTATCGGCATCATCCGCCTGGGAGAGCGTGGCACAATCCGTCAGCGTATTGAAATTTTGGAATGAGTTGTCTTGGCGCCTGCTGAAAACTGCTATGCACATTCGCACGCACATTCTCCGGCTGGAGTGAGCTGATCGATTTCATGCCAGTCAATTCTGGCGCGAGTTTCAGTAGGCCAGGAAAAAAACAATGAATGCCGGAAGCAGCCTGCTGTAGTCAAAGATCCGCCTTGTAATGAGTGGAGATATAAGGCGATATCCGGGAATGGTGTCAGGGGCGGGTGTGAGAATTGTGGAATACGGTATCCGTCACACGGGAGTTGCTATCAGGCCATAGTTGCGTGCTGTATGGGGAGGTCGCTGTGGATTACCCGCGGTATTCAAGATGTTTCCATTGGTTATTCTTGCATGTACGCTTTATAATTCGCACCTTATAAAAATCTAATTTTCCGGGACTATGGGTGCAAAAGTTGATAACTAGGAGTCTGTCGGACTTAAGGCTAATCTACTGCGTCAATGGGATAACGGCGCATATTTTCTTACTTGGCTCGCTACGATTGCCTAAGTCCGGCAGACTCTTGAGCACCGCGTCTAATAAGGCATGAATCCAAATCTGAATCTACTGCAACCTTATCCATTCCAGAAACTGCGGCAACTGTTTGAGGGCGTGACACGTGACGTTGTGCTGAAACCTATCGAATTGCAGATTGGCGAGCCTAAGCATGCAACACCGGATTTTATCCGCCAAGTCCTGGTGAATAACCTGGATGGTTTGTCGTCTTATCCGACGACGCTGGGAACGGCGGCGTTGCGCAACAGTATTGCGGCGTGGATAAAGCAGCGTTTTAATTTGCCGGAAATCAATCCGGATAGCCAAGTCATACCTGTCAACGGCAGCCGCGAAGCGTTGTTTTCCTTTGCGCAGGCGGTGATCGACAGCAGTGCCCTGCAACCGGTAGTGGTTTGTCCCAATCCGTTTTATCAGATTTACGAGGGCGCCGCGCTGCTGGCGGGAGCCATGCCATATTTTATTAATACGCTGCCGGAGAATCATTTCAAGCTGGATTATTCGCAATTGAGTGACGCCATATGGTCGCGCACGCAACTGATTTATGTATGCTCACCGAATAATCCGACGGGTAGTGTGATGTCCTTGGAAGAGTGGCGGGAATTATTTGCACTATCGGACCGCTACGGTTTTGTGGTGGCTTCGGATGAATGTTATTCGGAAATTCATTTTGATGAGAAGAATCCGCCCCTGGGCGCGCTGGATGCTGCACAACGGCTGGGGCGCAGCGGTTTTCCGCGCTTGGTGGTGTTCAATAGCTTATCGAAAAGATCGAATGTGCCGGGTTTGCGTTCCGGTTTTGCAGCTGGAGATGCCAAATTATTGGAAAAATTCCTGTTGTACCGGACGTATCATGGTTCGGCGATGAACCCGGCTGCCCAGGCTGCCAGTGCTGCCGCCTGGAGTGATGAAACGCATGTGGTGGAAAACCGCCGTTTGTACGCGCAGAAATTCTCCGATGCGATAGCGCTATTGTCGGATGTAACGATGGTGCGGATGCCGGATGCCGGCTTTTATTTGTGGATTAAAACCCCTATCAGTGATACTGAATTCACCAAACGGCTTTATCAAGATTATAATGTGACGGTGCTGCCGGGCAGTTATCTGGCGCGTGATGCGCATGGCATGAATCCGGGCAAGGATTTTGTACGGATCGCATTGGTTGCTTCACCGCAGGAGTGTATCGAAGCCATGAACAGAATAAAGAGTTTTTTGAGAACGTTATGATTCTGCAAGGTTGAATTTTAATTACCAGGAAAAAATTAAATTATGAATGAATTGAAAACCACCATCGAAGAAGCTTTTGATCGCCGCGCAGAGATTACACCGCGTAATGTCGATGCCAAATTGAAGGAGTCGGTCGCGCAGGTTCTCACAATGCTGGATGGTGGTAAATTGCGTGTGGCCGAGAGAGTCGATGGTGAGTGGGCGACGCATCAGTGGATCAAGAAAGCGGTGCTGCTGTCGTTTCGTATCGAGGATAATAGCTTCATCAAAGGTGGTTTTTCCAATTATTTTGACAAAGTGCCATCCAAATTCGCAGACTACAGCTCCAGGGATTTCCGTGACGGCGGTTTTCGTGTCGTGCCGCCTGCGGCAGTGCGTAAAGGTTCGTTTATCGCCAGCAATGTGGTGCTGATGCCGTCTTATGTCAATATCGGGGCGTATGTCGATGAAGGCACCATGGTCGATACTTGGGCGACAGTAGGTTCCTGCGCGCAAATCGGTAAGAATGTACATTTGTCGGGTGGTGTGGGTATTGGCGGTGTGCTCGAACCCGTGCAAGCCAATCCGACGATTATTGAAGATAACTGTTTTATTGGCGCGCGTTCAGAGATCGTGGAGGGAGTGATCGTCGGTGAAAATTCAGTGATTTCGATGGGAGTATACATCGGACAGAGCACAAAGATTTATAACCGCGAAACCGGAGAAGTGAGTTATGGTCGCATTCCGCCGGGATCGGTGGTGGTATCAGGCAATTTACCGGCTGAGAATGGAAAATATAGTTTGTATTGTGCGGTGATCGTCAAGCAGGTGGATGCTAAAACCCGGTCAAAAACGGGGATCAATGAACTATTGCGCGGCATTTGATTGGTTTTTCAATGGAATATAATAAGAAATCCCCGGCAACGGGGATTTCTTATGGTGGATTATCTTACAGTGACTTGGTTATCGACTTTCTTCACGCCGTCCACGATCCAGGCGTGCATATTAATACGGGTAACCTGATCTTCATTATTGGCAGCGCCACTTAAGGTTACATTGCCATCTTTAACTTTAATTTCAATGTTGGTGCCTTGTAAAACGGAGTCTGACTGAACAGCCTGAGTGATGCGCGCGAAAATGGTCGAATCATCATAGACCACTCCGGGAGGCGGTGTTATCCAGGATTCATGTGTTTTTTCCGCATAATTTTCGCAGCCTGTCACCATGAGCGCGCTTATGAAGAGTATGATTAGAGTAGATAATTTATGACGAGTTCGCATAGTATTTTTCCTATCAATGATCTTTCCGGAATGGAATTCCGGTGTTGAATGTAAGTATTTCGTGAAGTTTCTTTATATTTTTACGTTATCCCTTCTGCCATGTATAGAATCATAACGCTTCAGACAGGATGTAGACAAGCCGGTATATTCAGAATGTATCATCAGTAAAAGTTTTTCAGTGTTAATCAGTGTTTTTCTATTGCTACGGATAGAAAGTACCGTACTTGTGCAATTGGATCGGTTGTCAAGCAATCGAATTCTTTTAATTCACCGGTTTTTATGTTGCGTAACCAAGTGAGTTGCCGTTTGGCTAACTGACGTGTGGCAGCGATTCCCATATCATGTAATTCAGTGTTGCTTATTTTGTTATCCAAGTAAAGGCAGACCTGACGGTAACCAACGCAGCGCATTGAAGGGGATTCAATGCTAAGTGATGGGAATTGCTGGTGAATGGATTGAACTTCATCAATTAATCCATTTTTCAGCATGGACTCGAAACGCTCTGCAATGCGCCGATGCAGTTGATTGCGGTCGCTGGGGATGAGCGCAATGCTTGTTGCCCGGAAAGGAAAATCGATTTGCCTGGGTATTTTTAAAAACTCGGACATTGGTTGCTGAGTTAGATAATATACTTCCAAAGCGCGTTGGATTCTCTGGCTGTCGGTTGGTTTGATCCGCATTGCGCTTTCCTGATCCAATTCAGTGAGTTTTTGATGCATGGCCGGCCAACCCAGTTCTTCGGCCATGTTTTCAAGCATCAGACGAAGATCTTTGTTTGCCGGAGGCAATGTGGAAAGACCTTCCTGCAATGCCCGGAAATAAAGCATGGTGCCACCTACAAGTAATGGAATCTTATTGCGCCGGGTAATCTCATGCATGATATGGAGCGCATCATGGCGAAATTGTGCTGCTGAATAATGCTGATCGGGATCAATGAGATTAATCAAATGATGCGGTGTCCGGTGTAGGCTTTCCGGATCGGGTTTGGCTGTTCCAATATCCATGTGACGATAAACTTGTGCAGAATCGACACTGACAATTTCAATTGGAAAATTTTCTGCGATATCCAACGCGATCTGACTTTTTCCACTTGCGGTCGGACCCATCAAAAAAATAACAGGCGGCAAGAGGGCGGAATTTTGCATGGTAGTAATTTCTATGAAAAAGAGAAGGTGGAATGATGTAGGATTAGTAAACAGTGGCTTATTTCATGCCGGGAATTACTGGTACTTTATGGTTAAATAGTCATTGGACAATAAGTAAAACTCGGCTAAACTTCGGCAAATTCAACTTTTCGTAGGAACGAACCATTGAAAATCTTCGCTACTGTCTTATTTCTCATCATATTATATAGTCTGGGATCAGCACTATATTACATGTTCAAAGATAAAGGTAATTCGACACGTATGGTCAGGTCTTTGAGCATTCGTATCGGTTTGTCGCTGTTTTTGTTTATCGTCATGATGATATCCACCCGTTTGGATATGATGGCCGATTAGAGAATGTTTGCTCGCTCCAAGAAGTATTGACGTTGATTGTGAGCAATGATCTTGAGAAAGCTATTGAAGGATGTCGCCATCATTGGCGCGGGCGCTGCGGGCATGATGTGCGCAGTCGAGGCGGGCAAGCGGGGGCGCAGTGTAATACTGATTGACCATGCCCGTAAACTGGCGGAGAAGATCCGTATTTCCGGTGGCGGCCGCTGCAATTTCACCAATCGATATACTGCAGCAGAAAATTTTATTTCCAATAATCCTCATTTTTGCCGCTCCGCGCTTGCCCGTTTTACACCACAGGATTTTATTGCCCTGATTGAAAGACATGGTATTCGTTATCATGAGAAAAAATCAGGGCAATTGTTTTGTAATGACAGTTCTCAACAGATCATTGATATGCTGCATAGTGAGTGCATCGCGGCTGGTGTGGATTGGCAGATGCCTTCTCAAGTAAGGCATATTGCTTATCTTGCGGTTGATGAAGAGACACAGCAGATTGAACATAAATTCATTGTGACAACTGAGCGAAATATTATTGAAGCCAATGCACTGGTAATTGCCACAGGTGGCTTATCTATTCCTCAGATTGGCGCCAGCGCGTTCGGTTATCAAGTTGCCAATCAGTTTGGTATTCGTGTGACATCATTGCGTCCTGCTTTGGTCGGTTTAACTTTTACCATTGAAGATTTTGCCGCTTTTAAAGATATTCCGGGTGTGGCGATAGATGCCGAAGTCAGTTGCGGCGGTGCTTTATTCCGTGAGAATGTGCTATTTACCCACCGTGGTTTAAGCGGTCCCGCCATTCTGCAAATTTCCTCCTACTGGCAACCGGGAGAATCACTGCATGTCAATTTGCTGCCGCAGCAGGATGCAAATCAGATCTTCTTGGCATCCAGGCAAAGCACCATGGTATTAACTAATCTGTTGAATCGCTATTTGCCGAAACGGTTTGTGCAGATCTGGTGCGCTGTAATGCTTGCTCAGCTATCCATTGCTGTTAAGCCCATGAATCAATACCATGATCATGAATTGCGCCAAATTGCCGAGGAGCTTCATGATTGGCAGATAGTTCCAGGCGGGACAGCCGGTTATAAAAAAGCGGAAGTAACGCTGGGCGGTGTTGATACCCATGAATTGTCATCTAAAACAATGGAATCTAAACGCATACCAGGACTGTATTTTATCGGGGAAGTAATTGATG
>CAZDYN010000093.1:0-7755 GCA_964509635.1 uncultured Nitrosomonas sp.
CACTACTGCAAACGGCTCGGATTTATTGACTCGATTTTTTGCACAAAGCAATTCGGAAGAGCAGTCAATCTCTGTAGTAGGCGGGGGAGCAACAGGTATACAGTTTCTTTTTGAGATCGGTCAATTTATTACTCGAATTAAAAGCACTGCGGAATTACGCTTGATCCATTCGGGCGGGCATGTGCTGGAGCAATTTCCGGAGGGTTTTGGTTCTTATGCGGAATCCCGCATGCGGGATATGAATATCGCTTTTTACCCGAATACTTATTTCCGTGAACAGCAAGCCGGCAAAATTTTGCTGAAGGAAAAGGATACAAACAAACAGTTTGAATTACCTTCCGGCCTATCAATTTTGTTTTTGGGTAAGAAACAGCAAAATATTTTTACCACCAATGTTTTTGGACAGATTGTAGTTAATCAAGAGCCATTACAGAATATTTTTGCAGCCGGAGACTGCTCATATTTTCAGTCGCCAGGCTCAAATACACTCACAGCACAATCGGCTGTCCGGAAAGGGAAGCTGGTGGCACGCAACGTATTACGGCACTCAGGTTTTCCCGGGTTGCTTGAGCCCTATCTACATCATGAATTAGGTTATGTTGTGAATCTTGGGCCCTCGGATGCTGTAGGATGGCTGGTTTCGGAAGGCAATTTGATCACAGGTATTCCGGCTTTGACAATTAAAGAACTTGTTGAAGCGCAATATGACTTATTATTGGCAGGAATCGATACTTACTTGGTTTAGCAAACACTACGCGGGAGGCATAATAATGCTTGGTTTGTTCAAAGATAGCCCTGTAATTGGCAAGGCCAGTGCAATCATTCAAAGTCCCACTGATAAGCTTTTTAATTTTATTGGAAATGATTTGCTTATTAACTATCCGAGATGGTCGCCGGAAGTTAAGGAATTAGAAAAACTTACTGATGGCCCTGTCAAATTGGGAACTGTATGTCGTCAGGTACGCATTGATCAAGGCAATCGCTCTGAATCAACATTCAAGGTGAAATTTTTTGATGTTGGAGCACGTATTTGTTTTGAAGGTGTCTCCAGTCCGTATCGCTGTGATTATGTAATTGAATCGATCAACATTTCCGATAGCCGGATAACGTTTATCTTCGAATTGCTGAGTCTCGATTTACATGTCAGGCCATTTGAGAAACTTGTGCGCATTGCAGTTCAGGATGGTACTGAAAGAACGGTAAGGAACATCAAGAAACTGATTGAAGCGGATTTGGCCGGTTCCCGATGATCAGTTCATGGTTTTGTATATATTTAGCTAATAGTTGATTAACCTGGAGAAAAAATCATGGATTTTATCGTAGAAAAAGACCCTGGATTGATTCCACAAGTATTGTCCAAGATTCTTGATTCATGTGTGAACGGAGTGACATTGGCTGACCCCGATCAAGAAGATTTGCCTTTGGTTTATGTTAATAAAGCGTTTGAGACAATAACCGGTTATACATTAGCGGAAACTGTGGGTAAGAATTGCCGATTCTTGCAAAGAGATGAACATGATCAAGCAGGTATTCATCAATTACGGGAGGCAATAAGAAATAAGGAATCCGTTGAAGTAGTTCTGCGAAATTATCGTAAAAATGGCGAATTATTTTATAACCACCTGTTGGTGTCGCCGCTTTTTGATTCTCACGGTAATCTGCTTTACTTTCTTGGTGTTCAGTTTGATATTACGCCGCAAATACGGGCAGAAGAGGAAATCAAGGCATTGAAAGAACAGCTTGCGGCACTTAAAAAATGATAGGCCCGGATTTTCCTGGAATCTGTTTAAAATCTTTTTACTGAAAATCCATAATGCCATTAAGCTTTGTGGATAAGGAAACATTACCCAGGCGATATAAGTCCCGGATATTTTATAAATTGGCGCGTGCCCTCACTTGCCTTTTGCTTAATAAGAAATATTTTGCTCAATCGGGTGTATGAGTCACTACACTACTCTTTCTAAAATTTTTCTATTAATCAAAATCCTGCGTGATGATCACGCGAATTTATGAAATATTCGGGTAAGTCGAGAGCAGTTTGAAACTATCCGGATATTACTGAGAAGTGTGAGGAAAGTGATCAATGTGCTGACTGATAGTGGATATATTGGGCAGCCTTTTGCGCAGGCGGTCAACGATATGCTGAGTGCATCGGTGAAACCGCCAATACTCCGCCAACGCCGTTACTGTCAAATACTGCCAGCAATGCACCCTCTTTTCTTCTGGCGATTGGTTTACCGATTACGCACGGCAACGGGTGCGGTCATTTTTCCAGTGGCTCGCGCAGTAATTGTTGCGCAGCTTGCCATAGTCGCGTTTTTTATGAAGCAGGCGGATGAGTTTCGTCAGGCTAAACGGGCTACCTTATGGGTTGTCAGTGTTGGGTTGCTGATAATTTATGCCGGATGAAGGGGCTGCAAAAACAGCAACAGCAGCCAATTGGGATGCCGTTGCTTGTCTTGATTCAGGTAAGATTTAGAAGCGAATATTGTACTGAATGTAGAATATATCAGGAGACGCTCCCGCTCTTTGTTGATTCAGGAATTCACCCCGCCACATTTTTGAATAGCCCAGCAATACATCCTGGTGGCGGTTCACATGGAGATTCAAGCGGAAATCAAGCTCATCCCCGATATGACTGCCTGATTGGCCTGTAACGTCGCGCAATGTAGCCAGACCGGCAGCGTTGTACAGGTAATCGCGCTCATTGGCCAGGTAGAATCGATGGTATTGGGTTATAAATGTGATCCAGGGCATCGGGTGCATGGTGAATTGTGCATTGATGTCATGAATGTTCTGGCGTCCTACCCGATCCAGGAAACCAAGATAATAGTGACCAAACGGGAAGAGTTGATTGAACGTATTGCTACGGCCATCGGTATGTTTGCCATCGCCGGATGCAAAGTCATAGCGTATCCAGCCCTGCGGATTCATCGGCAAGGGGAGGCGATAGCCGACACCCGTCGCTACGGCGAAGGCGGAAACATCCAGATTGGAACGGCGGCCGAATTGATACATACCTTCCAGCTCATACAGGAAGTTATCAAAATTGCCTGCCAGACGGCCCCCCAGCGTATGGATATGAGAATTACCCTGCAGAATGTTTCCTGCCAGCACGTTGGCGGCGGCAAGATTGCGTTCGTTTTCCAGACTGAGGAAATAAAGATCGACTAAATGGCCGGGTTTGGGTTTGTGCGTAGCCCATAAACCAAAAAAGTTTTGCTGGGTATCCCAATTATCCACGTTACCTTTTTCGATAATCATCGGGCGCATCCAGAACGCATCCAGATCCCATTCCGCGGTACGCCAGAAAGCTTTCACACCCTGGAATGTTCTGCGGGTGTTGACCCAGTCCAGCGTGGAGATCAGTCTTTGCGAGCCGTACATCAATTCCTGGCGTCCGACACGAACATAGACCGGGCCATTGTTAACATTGGCCAGTTTGATGTCGGTAAACAGATTGAGTAAATCTGCATGATTTCTGTCCGTCGCAAGCGGGGGTAATTCCGAGCCGAAAGTGCGCGCATCAAGAAATTCGGCAAACAAGCGCGCACGATCCCGGTACCATAAATCCGCATGGAAACGTGTACGCAGCATGTGAAAATCGTTGTTGGTGCCATCTGGATTCAAACGGCTGTCGGTTTCATGCATATAGCGATACCAGAAGCTACCACCGAACGATAGCAGCCAGTCGTTACCCAGGTGCATTCTTTTGACGGGATCAAAAATGTCTTTTTCATGATCCGGATTGTCCAGGTAGCGGAAATCAATGTCGTATGCCGGAGTTGTCAGCAGCGCAAACGGCGCATAAGGCGCTACCGGCGGTTTTTCACGTTTGTTGCCGGTGATCAGGTCCCAGAATGAATAATAACCGGAGCCTGCTGGAGGCAGCAAAAACAAGCCGGGGCGTGATGGAACGGAGACCGGCGGTACTTTCGACATATCAAATTTACTTTCGGCAGCTTTCGGCGCGGAAGCATCTGCGGCAGCAGGCGCGGCTACTTGTGCTGTAGTTGCAGGTGCATTGATATTTGCACTGGCAGAGGCAGGGTTTGTAGCGTAAGCCTGAAAAACTATACACATTACTCCTGTAAAACCTGCACTAAATTTAAACAGCCAATGCAGTTTATTTTTTAACCAATGCACTCCTGATTCAGCGAAATATTTTGCTGAAAGAGAAAAAATGCTTGATGAATTCATCATGAAACTCCTGTTGTTTGGATTAATACGGTATTGCGAAGAACAAAACACTTTTGAATGGGTATGGCATTGTTTTTCTTGAATGATCAGGGCCGTCATTATAAGTGATAACAACCTGCCTTAAAGCTTGGATATGACATCTTTATTTATTTTATTTAGGTTATTTTTTAGTTCTTATTGTCAACTATTGTATTAATATCAATTATATAAAATATTGATCTTGATCAATATCAAGAAAACACACTCTGTTGTAAATCGGTTACAAAAGAATTAACTTTTTATACTGACAGCAGAGAATATGAACAATGATTGCTATGGGTTGAGTTTTACCGTCAAGCCAAGCGCTTCAATCCTTTCTTTATAGGCGGTTAACCATGATTTGTCGACTGGCGAAAGCCGTTGCGCTTCCGGTTGCAGCGATGGGCGTGCGATGCCATACAATAAAACACCCTTGACTGGAATTTCATCTTTAATCAGTTGTTGTAAGAAGCTCAAATAAGCGGCGGTTTCTACTTCGGCCGGAGGCGTGCCATCCATCTGAAAGACGCAGGTCTGCAACCAGGTGGGACAGAGTGCAGCCGCAATCCGCAGATGCTCATGTATTTTTTTCAGGCTGATCGAGGTATTGTTGATGTGCTGTCTTTCCTTCGCCAATGCGCGATCGAATTTGAACCAGACTTCGCCATTCAATTCAGCCATCCGTTTCAGGCCGGTTTGCACGATGGGGCGATGGATTAAACTGCCATTGGTGATTAACACGACTTTTAAATCGGCTGGTAATGCAAACTCTGCTTTGACGCGGCCGATCAGTTCGATTACCTGGTCGAATTCTTTTGCGCTGGTTGGTTCGCCGTTGCCGGATAAAGCGATATCGTGAATTTTCCTGGTTTCCGGCGGTACATGCTGTTGCATGTAATCGCCGGCTGTCAGTTCATGCAGGAAAGACCGTAATTCGATTTCCAATCGTGTCAAATCAATACGCGGCGCGGAGCCGCGTTTCAGCTCGGGCACCTGGCAATAAACACAACGCCAGTTGCAGGCGTTATTGGGATTCAGGTTAATGCCGACCGAAATACCGCCGGCGCGGCGCGATATTACCGGATATACATAGGTGAGTCCGGCGCTGTCACGGCTGTGGTCAGTCGTATTCAATAGTTTAGAATTTGATTGCAATGTTACAATCCCACATATTAATTTCGCGCTATTAAAATTGTACTTATGTTAATCACACGCAGGCTGGAGTTTGACGCGGGTCACCGCATTTCAACGCATAACAGCCAGTGCCGCCATCTGCACGGTCACCGCTACTGCATCGAGATCACCTTGTCGGGTAACATTATCGCTGACGAAGGTGTGGCGCAGCAAGGTATGGTCATGGATTTTTCCGAAGTGAAAGACATCGCGAAATCCGTATTGGTGGATCAATGGGATCACGCGTTTCTGGTGTACTCGGGTGATATCCGGGTTTTGCAGTTTTTGCAATCGATCGAAGACCATAAAACGGTCGTGCTGAATGTGCAGCCCACAGCGGAGAATCTGGCGCTGATTGCTTTTGATATTTTGGACGAAGCCTACCAGGACAACTATGGCAATCATCTGCAACTCGAGCAGGTGCGCTTGTTTGAAACCCCGAATTGCTGGGCCGATGCCATGCGCGGCGCAGTATAATTTGCAAAGAAATTTATCGTCATTATGTTTATCGATTCACATTGTCATCTCGATTTTCCTGATCTGGCCAAGGATCTGGATAAGCTGTTACTGAACATGCAGCAGAATCAGGTTACGCACGCGCTTTGCGTGAGTGTTAATTTGCCTGATTTTCCCCGTGTACGCGCTTTGGCGGAAGCGCATGAGAACCTGTTCGCATCCGTCGGCGTTCACCCGGATTATGAAGATCAGATCGAGCCGCAGGCCGATCAGCTTGCTGAGCTGGCCAGTCATCCCAAGGTCATCGCCATCGGCGAAACCGGTTTGGATTATTTTCGCCTGCAAGGCGATCTGGAATGGCAGCGGGAGCGTTTCCGCCAGCATATCCGCGCGGCCCGGAAAGCGGATAAACCGTTGATCATTCACACGCGTTCCGCTGCTGCGGATACCCTGCGGATCATGCGGGAAGAGGGCGCTGATCAGGCAGGCGGTGTGATGCACTGCTTCACAGAAAGCTGGGAAGTGGCGCAGCAAGCGATTGCGATGAATTTTTACATTTCGTTTTCAGGTATTGTAACCTTCAAGAATGCGGTGGCGTTAAAAGAAGTTGCCAGGAACATTCAGTTGGATAGAATGCTGATTGAAACCGATTCCCCCTATCTTGCACCGGTGCCGTTCCGCGGCAAGCAAAATCAGCCTGCGTTTGTGCGTCACGTGGCGGAAGAAATCGCGCGGTTGCGCGCGGCAAGACTGGAAGACATCGCGACTGCAACCACGGATAATTTTTTTAACTTATTCAGGCTACCCAGAAATGCCGTACCGGTTTAAATCACATTTATGCTTGATCTTTGCCGCAGTGCTGCTGTTATGCCTGCCGCTCCCTGTTTCCGCCGGTATTCAGGAGGATTTCATGTGGGCGGTGGAAAGAGGGGATTTATTCAAAGTCGCCAGGTTACTTGAAAAAGGCGCCAATCCGGATATGCCGGATCAGAGCGGCTACACGCCGTTAATGATCGCGGCTCGGGCTAAGGATTTGAAACTCGCCGAGCTGCTGGTTGATGCCGGAGCCAAATTGGATATACGCAACCGCTACGGCGAAACGGCGATCATGCTGGCCAGCTATCAGGGCCAAACCGGAATGGTACGGCTGTTGTATATCAAAGGCGCCGAGATCAATCACAGCGGCTGGAATCCGTTGATCTACGCCGCATCCGGCGGGCATCCGGAGACCATCCGGTTACTGCTCAACGGCGGCGCCGACATCAATTCGGCTTCGGACAACGGCACGACCGCGCTGATGATGGCGGTCAGAGGCAATCATTTCGATGCGGTGTCGCTGCTGCTCTACAACGGCGCAGATCCAGGCATCAAAAATGAGCATGGCGATAATGCGTTGAACTGGGCGGAAAAAAGAGACCACCCGAATATCGTGAAGTTACTCAAAAGCAACGGTGCCGCGGAATAAGATCATGCATACGGTTGACCGGCAAGGATTTTGACGATGCCATCGCTGCAGGGAAAAACCGCCATTGTGACCGGATCAGCGCGGGGAATCGGCGCGGAGATTGCGCTTACGTTAGCCCGGGCGGGGGCGAAAGTTATTATCAATTATGTCGAGAATAAAGCGGCCGCGGATAATATTTGCGCGGCCATTGCGGAGGCGGGTGGTGAATGCAGGGCCGTGCAAGCCGATGTCAGCGATCCCTCGGAGGTGCGGAAATTATTTGCAACGACTATCGAACACTTCAACCGCATCGACATCCTCGTGAATAACGCCGGGATTCTGCTGTTTAAGGAAATCGCGGCTATCCAGGACGAAGAGTTCGATCGTATCGTCGATGTCAATTTCAAGAGCGTGTTGTACACGCTGCGTGAAGCGGCCGGAGAACTGGCGGATCATGGGCGTGT
>CAZDYN010000094.1:0-101 GCA_964509635.1 uncultured Nitrosomonas sp.
GCCGATCAGGCGGCCGGCGGAATCGAGCAGCGGGCCGCCGGAGTTGCCGGGGTTGATCGCGGCGTCGGTCTGGATCATGCCGCGTATCGTGCGCTGGGTGA
>CAZDYN010000094.1:111-7744 GCA_964509635.1 uncultured Nitrosomonas sp.
GTCGATGGTTCGGCCATCCCCGCCGGGCAATGAACGATCCAGTGCGGAAACAATGCCAGTGGTCAGTGTCCAGTCCAGACCGAAGGGATTGCCGATGGCGAATACTTTCTGGCCGACTTTGAGGTCGTGGCTGGTGCCGATCGGAACCGGCGCGGGGCGCTGGAAGCCGATGCCGATTCGCAGCACGGCGATGTCGTGTGCCGGGCTGGCGCCCACCAGGGATGCTTTGTAATCGCGTCCGTCAGCCAGGCGCACGATCGCTTCGCTGGCGCCTTTGATGACATGAAGGTTGGTAATGATGTGGCCGTGATCATCCCAGATAAACCCTGAGCCGGTGCCGCTCGGAACGGAAAAGATGTTGCGCGTCCAGGCATCCATGACGCGCTGGCGGGTGGTGATGAACACCACCGAAGCGCGCGAATTCTCGAACAATTCGATCGTGCTTTTTTCATCTTCAGCCAGATTGCCGCGTGCCTGGACTACGCGCGGTTCGGCGCTTTCCTGCTTATCCTGGGCGGAAAAATAGTCCGGGTGAAGCACATCCGGGAAATAGTGGTAAATGAAGCTGTGCAGAAACAGCACCAGCAATACGACTGTCAGTGAAGTCCAGATTAAACGGGATAGGAATCCGTTATTGAACATGGGAAATTGCACTCCTTCGATTTTTGATTTTTATCGGGGTTTGGGAAGCCTTGAGCAAGTGTCATTGCGAGCAAGAGCGGGAAATCCATTGCATTGATTGTTAAAGATTCCTCACTGTGCCCGGAATGACAAATGCGAGTTAGCCGGCGTTTCCTTTATTGGTTATGGGCCTGCGCCCAGTGTACCAAGTCCTGCTCACTCATGGCGCCGGATTGCCGGGCGATTTCCCGGCCGCCTTTAAATATTGCCAGGGTAGGGATGCTGCGTATGTTGTAGCGGGCGGCGAGTCCTTGCTCTTCTTCGGTGTTCACTTTGACGAGGCGCATCCGCGGTTCCAGAACGGCGGCTGCATGGGCAAAAGCCGGGGCCATCATGCGGCAAGGGCCGCACCACGGCGCCCAGAAATCCACCAGTACCGCAATATCATTGCTGGAGATATGCCGGTTGAAATGGCTTTCCGTCAATTCCACCGGTTGCGCGGTAAACAGCGCCTGATGGCAGGCGCCGCATCGGGGTGATGCGCTCAGGCGCTCTGCCGGTACGCGATTGGTGGCATGGCAGTGCGGACATACGATATGTAAAGACATGGCGGGTTTCCTGTTGAATTCGTTTGGCTGACAGATACTTTCTCAGTGTTCATCCAGTCCGGCTGCTTTCAGGCGGGCGCGCAGCCGTTCGGTTTCTTCGATCAGGTCGGCGACCAGACCGGCCAGTTCCGGGGCGCCTTCAAAGTCGCGTTCGATCGCGATGATTCTTTTGACGCGGATGAAACTGCGGCTATCAAATGTCCACGAAGCGGGATCGCCAGTGGCGAACGGCTCATCCGGCAACAGACCCCATTGCACACGCTCAATGAGCCATTCACGGCTGACCTGGCAGCTACGCGCCAGTTCATCCAGATTGAGCAGGGCATCCTCAAGTAAAACGGCATCGATCTCATGCGGCATGGTTCAGACTCCAAGATTCTGGCGCGGATTAAACGCGAGTTGCTGCGCCATGGTTTGGTAAAACTCGCGTGCTTTTTCCGTTGCAGCGGGCGGCAGCACCACTTCCAGCACCAGGTACAGATCACCCGGCGTGGCTGCCGGGATGCCGCGTCCTTTCAGACGCAGTTTGCGGCCTGATTGGGAGTTTTCCGGCACGCGCACTTCAACCAGGCCGTCTGGCACCGGTATTTTAATCGTGGCGCCCAGCGCGGCTTCCCATGGGGCAACCGGCAGCGCGGCATAGATATCCTTGTTTTCAATCCGGTAGCGGCGATGCGGCGTGAAATGCACTTCCAGAAACAGGTCACCGGCGGCTTCCCCGGCATGGCCCGGGCCACCCTGTCCGGCCAGCCGGATTACTTGCCCGGCGTGCACGCCCTTGGGAATGCGCACATTCAACGTATGCTCGGCGAGCACGGTACGTCCCTGACCATCGAGTTTCGGCATGCGCAATGTCAGGCTGCGCGTTGCGCCGTGATAGCTGTCTTCCAGATCGAGCATGATTTTGGCGTGATGGTCTTCGCCGCGCATGCGGTGATGGGTCTGCCGGGTGCCAGCGCCCATTCTGCCGCCGAACAATTCCGCGAAGAAATCGCTGAAATCCGCAGCCTGGGCCCCGCCAGATCCCTGCCCGCGGAATTCAAAACCGGCATCCCATCCGGGCGGCGGCTGAAAATCGCTGCCGGCCTGAAATCCGCGTTGTCCCAGTTGATCATAGGCCGCGCGCTTTTCCGGATCGGACAGCACCGCATAAGCCTCGTTGACTTCTTTCATTTTATGCTCGGCGTCTGCTTCCTTGGAAACGTCCGGATGATACTTGCGCGCCAGGCGGCGGAACGCTTTCTTGATTTCCTCGGCCGTCGCATCGCGCGAAACGTCCAATGTTTTGTAGTAATCCTTGAATTCCAAGCCAGTTCTCCCCGTTAGTCATGCCGTTACTGCTATGCATTATTGCCGCTTTGGACCCAATAGTGAAGTTTCATGAGCGATCATCAACTTCCTAGATAGGTGCGCTGAACCGGTTTATCAAGTGCCGGGTGGACGCCGTTTCGCGCGCGGCGGGAAATCTCCCGGGCTGATTTTGCGTCCGGAATGACCGCTGCGGTTCCTGGGATTATCCGGAGCTTCCCTGGAACGGCCCGGTAATTTCAAAGGTGATGCCATCCTCGGACTTTCCGGTCTGGCCGCGTTGCGAACTGAAGTACAAACGCGAGCCATCGGGACTCAAGGCCGGGCCGGTTATTTCCGAGCGGTTATGGCCTGTCAGTTGTAACAAGGGCAATACCTGATCGCCTGTCAGTACCACAATCTGCATATTGCCGCCATCTTCAGCCACCAGCAGTTCTCCCGCCGCATTGCCGGTAATATTGTCAACCCCGGTTAACACCGGCGAAAGATACAAGGCTGCGTTATAGTGAATACTCAAATTATTTTGTTGCGTATCATACGCCCACACACGGTTATCGCCTTTGGTTGAGAAGTAGACAATGCCTTGGTGATACCAGATGCCTTCCCCGCCATCAAACCGGCTGCTGCCGGCGATTTGCTTGCGCGCCGGAGCCGTGGTTGCCAGCGGATCGGGCAGGGGATGCCAGCGTACAGCGCCAATAGAGCCTTCGATGACTTCCATCACTTCCAGAAGACCATCGTCCAGATCGGGATTGCCCGCGCTGTCGAAGTTACGTGCGGTGTAGCGATAGAGACAGCCATCCCGTTCATCTTCGGTCAGATAAAGCTGTTTATGCTGCGTATCCACCGCAATCGCTTCATGCTGGAATGTGCCCAGAGCGCTTCTGAGCCGCGCCGCTTTGCGGCCAAACGGATCGCATTCCCATACCTGGCCTGTCTCGGTTTCCTCGCATGACAGCCATGTCTGCCAGGGGGTATGGCCACCGGCGCAATTGCGGCTGGTATGACTCAGAACCGGATACGCAGCGACAATTTCTCCATGAGCATTGAAGCGCAATGCCCCGGCGCCGCCGGCTTTATCGTCCAGTTCACTGTTGCAAACATAAATCCAGCCGCCGTCAGGAGCGGCAAAAACAGCCCCGCCGTCCGGCGCCGCATGCCAGTAATAGTCAAAAATTTTCTGGCCCGAGCGGGCGACGATGCGCGAAGTAAACCCCGCGGGCAGACGCACGCCGTTTTCGTCGGGCGGCAGCAGTTCGCCAAGCGACGCCAGCGGCAAGGATGCCGCCCGGACAGGGAATGGCAGCACAGTATTGCCCGCCAATACACCTAAGCTAAAGAAACCGTACTGTAGTAATTTGCGCCGCTGCCGGTCAAATGTCTTCATCATGAATATAACCTCGTGTTAAGCCCCGGAATGGATCGCGGTTTTATGGTGCGAGTTGGTTTACAATGCTGCGCTGTTAAGAATCTCTAAAAAACGGTCATATTGAGCGCGGCGATAAATTTATCCTGCCGGTTGTTAAGGAAACTCTGAATAACTTGCATTTGTCATTCCGGACGTATAGTGAGGAATCTTTAATAATCAATGTAATAGATTTCTCTCTCTGGCTCGAAATGACACTTGGCCAGGGCTTCCTTAAAGATTGCCTTATGCATCCGCAATGACCAATATGCATTATTCAGAGCTCTTGAAGATACCAATTTAATCTTATATGGAAGTATGTTGCAATGATTCAAATACTGAAACCGCTTGTTTCCCTGCTGATGTTTTTGATTGTGCTGTTCTTTATCAGTACCATTTTAACGATCATGACCAGCTTTCCCGCCTGGCTTTCCGGCGCTGTTTCATTCGCCTGCGCTGTGCTGGCCGCCTGGTGCGCCTGGCAATTGGTTACCGGAAAGAAAACCAGCGCCATTGTGGCCGTCACCGGCGGCGCATTAATCCTGGGCGGATTATTTTTTACCATTGGCTTTCTCGGGCCGATGGTCATCTCCAAGGATACCAGCCAGGGACCGATGATCGGACTCTTTATCGCAGCACCGTTGGGCGTGATTATCGGGGCGATTGGCGGGTATGTTTATGCTTCCAGGCAGGATGCGGATGCGGAGGATTGATGAATTGCAGCATTGCGATGGATTGCTCCCTTTGACGGTTTGTTCATGGAAATTTTGTTGGCTGCTTTTTTCAAATTCATGCAGATGCTTATCAGCACGGCTACTGCGTTGACTTTTACCGTGCCGGAGTAACTGGCGAGTTCACTCGTTTTGCTATTTCAATATAAACAATGCGTTAACTAGAGCTCATCATTAGATTTCTTTACTTGAGGTGTAGAATTGCATCAATGACATCGTCCAGCGGTTTTTCACCGCTTGATGTGGGCGTTTTAAAGTGAGGTGTATAGCTTATTTTCTTGCCATTTCGTTCGAAAACCCAATTATTCGGCTCACCAGCAGAGGAGCTGTATTGAAACAATTCAACATTTTCAAGAATTACAGTAGCGCCTGATTTAAAAAATACTTGATAGGTCCCTTGATTGCCGACTATTGCTTTTAAATGCTTTTCCATTCTTTTTTCCTTTAAAAAGATCACATAAAATTGCATATTGCACGAAAGATATCAATCGCATATTCATTTTGGTTTTATAACATATCTTATTTTTTTATGCTTGATAACATGGTTTAGACCACCAAAGAAATGGTGATGACTGATCGGTCAAGCTTACCGGGGAATACCAAGATTTAGTACTTATTAAGGAAACTCTGAATAACTCGTATTTGTCATTCCGAACGCAGAGAGGAATCTTTAATAATCAATGTAATAGATTTCTCGCTCTTGCTCGAAATGACACTTGTTCAGAGCTTCCTTAAGTAAAGTAATTTCAATATTTTTCAATGATGCTTTATCAGAAGATTACGGTAATTAGTTTAAAAATAATCAGAATAAAAGCTGATTCTGCTATAACGGAACAATCAACGTGAAACTCGTTGGATTTTTACGCTGAATCGTCAGTTCCGCGGAAATCTGTTCGCTTAGCAACTGCACAAGCTGCAGGCCCAGGGAGGGTGTATTGGCAAAATCGAAATCTTCCGGTATGCCTATGCCGTTATCGCTGACTTGCACCAGAAAATGATCTGAATCCCGATGCTTAAGAGTAATGTTGATATTTCCGGAGCGATCCTCGGGAAAAGCATATTTCATTGCATTGGTGCATAACTCATTCAAGATCAAACCTAGCGGAATGCTGACATCAATGGGAATCAGCACCTCATCGGTGTCGATATTGAGTTGAATCCTGGCGCTGTTCAGCGCATAGGAAGTCGACAGGCTGTTCACCAGGGACTGAATGAAGCTGGAAAAGTCGATACGGGAGAAATCCAGAGATTGATACAGAATTTGATGAATCAGCGCCATGGACTTGACCCGGTTCTGACTTTCTTTCAATACTTCGATAGCGGTATTGTTATACAGCGTGTCGGATTGCATGCCGAGCAGGCTGTCGATGATTTGCAAGTTGTTTTTGACCCTGTGATGTATTTCCGACAGTAACAGATCTTTTTCTTTGAGGGCCGCCTTGAGTTGCTCTTCCTGATGCTTGCGCTCGGTAATGTCGATAACCGAGGCCAGCACGATCATGCCGGCCGGAGTCCGGATCGGATTCAGGCCGATTTCGACCGGGAATTCTTTCCCGTTCTTATGCAGACCGTAAAGATCCCGGCCATGGCCCATGGCACGCTTGCTGGGGTGCTGCAGAAAGGCGCTTCTGAGCTGCGGATGATGCGCGCGATGTGATGCCGGTATGAGGGTCTCGATAGGTTGGCCTATCAGTTCCTGGCGCCGGTAGCCGAATAATTCTTCGGTGGTGGAATTGACCATCATGATGACGCCCGCGTGATCGGTCATGACCATGCCATTGGGAGCGGCTTCCACGGCGAGATGGATCATTTCTTCCGCATGCTTGCGGTCGGAAATATCGATGATGGCAGCCAGCACGAAAATGCCATGCTCGGTTTCAACCGGATTCAGACCGACTTCAACCGGGAATTCCCTGCCGCTTTTGTGCAAGCCGTAAAGATCCCGGCCATGCCCCATCGGGCGGGATTGTGATTCATTGATGTAAGCCTGCCGGTATTCGGGATGCCGCTGACGGAATCGCTCGGGCACGAGCACTTCAAGAGGGCGTCCGATTAATTCCTGCCTGGAATAACCAAACAGCTTTTCCGTGGCTGAATTGACCATGACGATGATGCCGTCACGATTCGCCATGACCATGCCATTGGGGGAAGCTTCCACGGCCAGGTGCATCATTTCCTCGGGATTGCTGAAATTCTTCAATTGGGCTGGCATATGGATTCGATCCTTAAATGATGATCGCGAAGAAGTTTAAAGTTTCAGGGTCTGCAACTGGTCAGGAAAATTCCGGATCAAGCCGGGTATCCGTTCCGGACTGACGGGTTTGCTGAGCAGGTAACCTTGCAACTCATCACAGCCATGATTGCCCAGAAAAGCGATCTGATCGTGTGTCTCGATGCCTTCCGCCGTGACTTGCAGATTGAGCTTTTGCGCCAGCGCCAGGATAGCGGATGCAATGGCGCAATCGTTATTATCATGCGGTATGCTTCTGACGAAACTTTGATCGATTTTCAGCCGGTGTATCGGTAAATTCTTCAATGAACTCAGACAGGAATAGCCCGTGCCGAAATCATCGATGGAAATCGGTATGCCGAGACTTTTTAATTGCTCCAGACAGGTAATATAAATCAATTCATTTTGCAGGCAGGATTCGGTGATTTCCAGTTCGAGCAAGTGCGCCGGCAAAGCGTGCTGGCGTAATAATTCCGCGATAAACTTCTGCAAATGCTTATCCGCAAGCTGACGTATGGAGATATTGACGGCGATGCGCAGATCATTCAGACCTTGAGCGCGCCATTCATTAAGTTGCCGGCATGCTTCCAGCAGAATCCAGTTACCGATTTCAACAATAAGCCGGCTGGTTTCGGCGACAGGGATGATTTCTGCCGGAGACAATAGTCCTTTGATAGGGTGCTGCCAGCGGATTAACGCTTCAACTCCGGTTATTCTTTTCTCCGTTAAG
>CAZDYN010000095.1:0-7707 GCA_964509635.1 uncultured Nitrosomonas sp.
CAGATTTTCTCAATTTTGAGACGCATAGCGAGACTATGCAACGAGAAATTGAGGAAATATGCGCCATTACCCCATTGGCGCAGCAGATTAGCCTTTAGTCCGACAGACTACTAGAAGTGATAGTGGATTCCCAAACCGATATATTCCACTTTGTTTTTAAAAAACTGCCCGCTGGAAGAGTGCCCGTCAAAATATTCGACAAGTAACTGAAGCTTCCTGCCGAGCACTTGTAAGTTTTCGAACTCAACACCTGCCCTGGCCGACACATCCGTACTCCAGTTATTTTCCTGGTAATTCTTGAAATCAGCCGCAACGATAGGGCGCATGGATGCAAAATCTATGCGCCAGGGGCTTCGAAACTCAACGCCGTATTGCGCCATCCATACTTTTAATTCCGATGGCTGCTTATGGAACAAACCACCGCCGCCGCCATATAAACGTACTCCATATGGAAACTCATAAGATAGCCTTAGATCCGCGCCTTCGTAGCTGAGATTGACGCGATCAAATGTTGAATTTGCCTTACGCAGCAGAAATTCGTCTCCAAGATGTGAGCTTTGATGATAAATGCGGCCAAAGGCTGAGAATTGTTTTGCTCTTATACTTGAATAAACTGACGCAATGAAATCCGAATTTACCAGATCCGATGATGAAGCATTCAGATTGAAGTCGCTAAAAACTCCCGCCTGGAGCCCTGCTTCCCATTGTACAACCGACTGTCCAAGATTCCTGCGGTAAATCGGTATCGTTTCACCGAAGCTGACAGAAGCGATACTTCTTCCATCAAAATTGTCATTCTGGTAATGGCGGTAAGCAGCCGAGAAATGAGCCCAGCGTGGATCCGCCAATAAGGGTTTGAATAAATGACCTGTAGGTAGAAGCCCTGTTGGCAACAGAGCCGGATCAGTTGCTGCTATGGGTGTATCCGAGGATTGACTGACAGATTGCGAAGAGGCATCGGCCACCGGAAGCTGACTGGCGGTTTCCACTATCCTGACCGCACTAACCCCGGGAATCCGCGATAATATCTGCACGATTTCCGCTTGATCGGCTGTGCCTAGACTCGCTGCCGGTAAAGTAATGATGCCGCCCTGAACAACCAATGATGGAGTATCAATCATCAATTGATGCTTTAACACACCAGTGGCATAACCGGCAATGTAAATATCACCCGGAGTTGTTGCATGAGCTGCCGGCACCGTAAAAAGCATGACTCCCAATGCAGCAATAAACCGCAAATGAACCATTATTCTTCACTCTGCACATTTGCTTCCACAACCAAATCATTTTTCACCGACTTCACATCCTTCTGGTTTCCAGCGACTTGCACCGCTCTATCGACACTTTGCTGGGAATCAACCGTACCGCTCAGTTGCACACTGCCATTCACCGTAGTTACTTTGATTTGAAATACTTTAAGCAAGGGATCATTGAGAATGGCTCCCTTAACATTCATGGTAATTAGCGAGTCATCGATATACCGGTCACTTGTTTCAGTTTTCTCGCCGATCGATTTTTTGGCATCATCCAGTTTTCTTTCTGCTTTCTCAACCGTTTGCTCGATTCTTTGCCCGGCATTTTCTATCGAGCGATCCAGCTTCTGTCCTGCCTTCTCAGCGGGTCCTTCCTGCTGGCAGCCCATCAGTCCAAAAACAATGGATAGGCCGGTAAGTACAAGGATTCTTTTTATCAAAATATTTTGCTTATATGCATTTGTCGTTTTCATGGTTTTCCCTTAAATCATTATTTAAATCGGTGGCACGTGACATTTCCATTTAAAAAAACCATCACGCAAGAGCGCTCCTTTATCCGGCTTCATCTCAACGCGCTGGAAACTCACATATTTTTGAATTTTAAAGAGAATATTAAAGATGGTCTGTTCGGTATCGAACGTAACGCTTAAGTGATTCTCATGGTGATCATGGTCATGGTGAAGGATTTTTATTTCCCGGCTTGAGGCAAAACCATTATTGCCTGCTGATCCGGAATTGATTCAATCTGCTTTTATGTATGCTACCGAACGGATCGCAATTATTTTCGCAGTTAGAATTTTCAAATGTGAGCGTGACTTCAATATCTTTTCAGAATTTTTGATCGAGACTGTATGGCTATTACCACCATCTCTAATCATGCTTATTGAATTACCTTAACTTACTTCAGGAGAACACCATGGATCAGACTACCCACGCCAGACACGTCATGGAAGTTTGTATAGCCGCTTGCAGCCGCTGTCACCAGGTTTGCTTGCAGACCGGCATGAATCATTGCCTCGAAGCCGGTGGAAAACACGTAAAAGCAAATCACTTTCGTCTCCTGATGAATTGCGCGGAAATCTGCCAGGCTTCGGTCAATTTTTTGTTGAGCGGCTCGCATTTTCAGCACTCTCTTTGTGGAATCTGTGCCGAGATCTGCGAAGCATGCGCAGTGGATTGCGAGAAAATCGGAGATATGGATGAATGTGTCGAGGTGTGTAGGGATTGTGCCGATGCATGCCGGCAAATGGTGAATGTCCGGCACTAGGAGTCGGTAACCGTAAGAACAGTATTAATTGATCATTTTAGATTTTATAAACCTATCTCAGTTGACCAGTCCTGCTGAAACAGCCATGGTTTTTTCAGCATACTTATTCCGATACTGAGATAAATAATCCACGGGAGATTGAATCATGAAACATTTTATTAAATTATTCCTTGCATCTTTTCTGGCTTTAACGTTTCTGGCAGTGACGGGATGCGCATCAACAAGCACGCAAGAGGGAACTGGAGAATATATTGACGACAGCGTTATTACCACGAAGGTAAAAGCCGCCATATTAAATGAACCGACACTGAGCTCCGCTGAAATCAATGTTGAGACTTTCAAGGGCGTTGTTCAATTAAGCGGATTCGTAAGATCCTCCGCCAGTATTGGTAAAGCAGTTGAAGTAACCCGTAATGTCGGTGGAGTCAAATCAGTCAAAAATAGCCTGCAACTTAAATAGCGCAGGAAATCTCACTATGGCAAGCCATTCCGGGTCAAGAAAACTCATTGCAGGAATGGCTTCCATGAATATTCCAAAGGTACATCGAAATGATAAACAAAGGATTTCTTCTGAGTCTGGCCTTGACAGCTTTTTTCCCGGCCAGTGCTTACGGCGACGAAGCAGTGCCTGCGAATGAAGCTTTAGCAATTCAACAGATCTCGCAGATCGTTGAAGAGAGCATTCGAACCCAGGCCAGGAATGGTTCCGCTCACAGGGATGCGCATTCCAAGACACACGGCTGTGTGAAAGCGCAATTTCGTGTCCTCCAGCTACCGGATGGAATCCGCACTGGAATTTTCGCAGAAGCGCGCGAGTATCCCGCCTGGATCCGTTACTCCAGCGGATCCGGCAAGGCGCAAGATGATTCTGTTGGCGATGGCCGTGGAATGGCAATTAAGCTCATGGGAGTTAAACACAGTGAGTCCGGCACACAAGATTTTATAATGCTCAATCATCCGGTGTTTTTTGTGAGAAATGCGGCGGATTACATTGAATTTCAAAAGGCTCTTGCCGAAGACAGTCCAATGAAATTCTTTCTTCCTGATTTCAATCCGCTGAATTTCCGTCTGCACGAGCTTGCGATTGCCATCGCGATCCGAAGCAGAAAGGTTGATAACCCACTGGATACTCAATATTGGAGCGCAACGCCTTATCGCTTCGGTGATACCGCCATGAAATTTTCCGTCCGCCCCAGCGGTAGAACAATTCCTTCCTTACCTGCTGAAACGACCTCTCCCGATTTCCTGCGCGAAAATATGCAGAAACATCTCGCGCATGATGACGCCCACTTTGACTTCATGGTTCAGCTACGCACCCATGCTTTAGAAATGCCCATCGAAGATCCCACCGTTGAGTGGAATGAAAAAGATTCTCCCTTTATTCCTGTAGCGAAAATCACAATTCCGCCACAAAAGTTCAATACACCCGAGCAATTGAAATTCTGCGAGGATCTTTCTTTCACACCCTGGCACGCTGTGCCTGATCATCAACCGCTGGGAGGCATCAATCGTGTACGCAAGGTAGTCTATGAAACATCTTCACGCATTCGTCATGAGCTAAACGGCATCGGCCGCCGGGAACCAGCAGGTTTTTGAATATTCAGGAAACTCTGAATAATGCGCATTTGTCATTCCGAACACAGTGAGGAATCTCTAATAATCAATGCAATAGATCTCTCGCTCTTGCTCGGAATCACACTTGTTCAGGGCTTCCTTAAAGCCTATTAACTATTGGAAACTTACTATGTGTCTTGGCAAGATACATAGAAATATCCGCCTGCTTGATCAATTCGTTGCAATTCTTCCCATCGGCAGGATAAATCGTAGTGCCGATACTCGCGGATATTACAATAGCAGTGTCGTCCACCACATAAGGTTCAGACAGCCGGGCACGAAT
This sequence comes from uncultured Nitrosomonas sp., assembly GCA_964509635.1. Taxonomy (GTDB): domain Bacteria; phylum Pseudomonadota; class Gammaproteobacteria; order Burkholderiales; family Nitrosomonadaceae; genus Nitrosomonas. The sequence continues at coordinate 4,418 of CAZDYN010000095.1, forward strand.
TTTCTCTGCGACTACCGCCGCATCGTTCGAATTATCGATTTCCGGCAGCATGATCACAAACTCATCGCCGCCATATCGGCAAGCCGTGTCACCATAGCGGATGCAAGTGATTAAGCGCTCTGCAAATTGTTGTAAAAGCTTGTCTCCTGCCGTATGTCCAAGCTTGTCATTGATGCTTTTAAATTTATCCAGATCAATAAATAATAACGCAATTTTCTTATGTTTCCGATTGGATTGGGTCATCGCCTGCTTAAACCGGTCGAACAGCAATCTGCGATTAGGCAAACGGGTAAGTTCGTCGTAATACCCAAGGCGGTGTGCTTGCACCAGTTTTCCCGCCAGCCGTATCAATTTCTGTCTTTGACAGCGATTGATTTCCTCGAGCATTTCAATTCGCTGTTGACTTGCTGTCAGCATACGTCTGAGCGCCGCCCGCTCCATGAGAGCGTGCTGCAATTGCTGATAGAGTGTATTTTCAACACCATCTTGCTCAGGAACATGCGGAAACGGAATATTCATGCATTCTGTCATCAAGGTATCGGAAATACGATATGTGTTCATTTTCTTCATTACATAGTTCCCATCTGAGCATCCGGTGCTATACACAAAAGCGCCGGATAGAATGATTTACATATCGAGATAACAAACATTTCTTATCAATATAGGTTTTTCCGCATTTTTCCCTTAAACTTCATGTGAATCTGTACGTTGCCGAACATATGACTATGATCTGGCCAATATCAACAATAAATTCAGAACGCAACAAATCTCTTCGATGATGGAGGGATTGCGTGAGTAGCAGCATTACGGAAATGATTTGTTACGCCGGTAACTATCGTAATCGGAAAGGAAAGCTGCAAATGATTCCGGCAATTCAACTTAAGCGTTTTCAGCAGAGACCTTCTTGCTATCACCATCAATCAGTACTCTGATCAATATTTTGATCTGGCTTATTTCTGATTTTTGAGCTTAGCCTAAAATTCTTTCGTAGATTTCTTTCTCCGATCGATAGCATTCACACGATGCTGCTTCCAGTCCGGTGCGATCGAGAATCTTGATATTGCCGCGTTTATAGCTGATTAATTCTTTCTTTTGCAGAGAATTGGCTGCTTTGGTGATGCCGACGCGCCGCACCCCCAATACATAAGCCAGAAATACCTGCGTGATATGAAATTGATCCGAATGCGCCCGGTCCTGAGTCATCAATAACCAACGGGCAAGACGAGCTCTCACAACATGAAAGCGATTACATCCGGCCGTTTGAGCAATCTGATTCATAACTACATAAAGATAGCGCTTTAATTCCTTCCGCAGTGCAGCAGTGGTTTCAAGTTCACGGAGAAATTCTGCTGTTGATAGGCGCAATGCCTGACCTGTTCCCTGAACCACGGCATCAAATGAGACGATATTAACCCCCAGTATAAGGGAGAGACCGAACATGCCTTCATTACCGATCAGTCCTACTTCCAGATTGTGGCCGCTATCGATAGGTTTTATCAAGGAAATAATACACGTGGTCGGAAAATAAACATTTGAAATCAAATCACCAGAACGGCACAACACCTCCGCATGGACAAGTTCGGTGACTTCACAACTTGCAAGCAGCCGCTCATAATCATCGGGAGGTAAAGCAGCCAGCAAATGATTATTACCGGTAGCTACTGGAGAAAATGGCATGGGCGCGCGCTCATGGTAAAAAGGCTATGCAGGAATTAATGACTATTGAAATAGTGCCGCCTCGTTTGTGTGCGGCTCCCGGCAAATGACGTTGCCCCCTAAAAGATTCCAGAAAATACATTTCGTCAGCTGTTTTCATGATGCATACCTCTTCTTTATATTCCGATGCATTTGACTATCCATTCAATAATTGATGGCTACAAAGCTCTCAATTAAGATTCATTTCCACATTACGTTACACTCAGCCTCAGCTGCGGCAGTCAGTAAACTGATCAGCGGCAGAGCTCTATCAGCCATATTCACCATTGGTTCATCTTCGTCATCAATTCCCAGTGAGGGCTTTTCCGCGCTTATAGCGGCTTTTAACCGGTTCAGCGCCATAGGAACATCTGCTGCCAAAATAGCGCCCGGTACAGTCTTGCTGTGCCCCATCATTTTAAGCATGGTAAGCGCAACATCTCCAAACATGGTTATGTCGGCATGCGCGTCGGTGGTAAATGTCACGAGCATATTTATCCTTCTCGAATGAATCACAGGTTGCGCAGATCCACGCATCCATGGCCACGTTACTGCGATCGGTATGACTGCCGTTAGATGGTTATCAGTGCCGGGACAAAAAACATATACCGGCTGGCACATCTTTTGAAAACACCCTTTGCAAAACCTTCTTACCTGATTCAGCAAGCTTAATCGCAACCGCGCAACAGATAGATGACAAACAGGAACGGTATGGGAACACCTACAAGCCACAGTAAAATGTAACCTATTTTACCTTCCTGCTGTTTCTTCAGAACCGTTGTGATTCGCAACGAACCAACGCCTTTCGTAAGGCGCCTGAAATAATCGGTTTTCAGCATCGCGATCTCCTTTAAAATATGTGTTCATTACAAACAGGTCATAGCCATATTGATGAATCATTGGTGGCATTTCTCATTTCAAATAAAAGAGGAATTACCGGCAACACACGCTCATTGGCCATGTTTTAAATAATCCAGCATGGTATCCACATCACTTACAGTAAATGGATCATCGGGGCAATTATCAACTTGACCGGGTTCACTGAATAATTTGCCAATCTTTTTATCCTCGACAACCATTGCATAGCGCCATGAACGATTGCCAAAACCGAAGTTCTCTTTTTTCACCAGCATACCCATTGCACGGGTAAAATCGCCATTTCCGTCAGGCAGCATTTTTACATGCCTGATGTCCAGATGCTTGCCCCATTGAAACATCACAAAAGCATCATTAACACTCAGGCAATAAACTTCATCAACACCCTGCGCAATGAGTTCCTGATATTTGGCGTCATATCCAGGCAAATGCTTGCTTGAGCAGGTAGGTGTATAGGCGCCGGGAAGCGCCAGAACAACAATCTTTTTCCCTTTAAAGATGTCATCGGTGCTGACATCCTGCCAGCGAAAGGGGTTGTCGCCACCGATACTCTCGTCACGCATACGTGTTTTAAAAACCACGTCAGGCACAGTTGTCACCATGTTGAGGCTCCTTGTTTTATTTGAGTCATGTTCATGAGGGTCATTTGATAATTCATTTAGCGGGCCGTTGAAAAACTATCTGCGTTGCCGCTACGGTGTTAAAAACAGGCTCAAAAT
>CAZDYN010000096.1:0-7685 GCA_964509635.1 uncultured Nitrosomonas sp.
TGTTTGCACTAAATTGAAAACAGGGAGCATAGTAATGCTCATTACCGGATTCCCGCCGGGATGCGGCACGGGGATCAATCAGAAAAGGAGTGCAATCATGCGCAAAATTGATCGAATGACCCATACGACGATAATCAAAGTAATGCTGATCCTTTGCTGCCTGGTGATCACCGCATGCGCACCGACAGTCAAGGTGGAATCACCGCAGGAACCGATTACGATTAATCTCAACATCAAACTGGATGCCGATATCCGGGTGAAGCTTGAAGAAGAAGCGAAGAAAGATATCGCGGCCAACCCTGGCATCTTCTGATATGAAACGAGACAAGGAGAATACTATGCAGCGCATTGCAAAAATAACCGTAAAAAAATCCCTAGCAAGAATCAGCCATGCCCTTTTTCTGGCATTAACGCTCAGCACGGCGCCGGCATGGGCCGGTTCTCTTGAAGACTTGCGCGCATCCGGGGCAATTGGTGAAAGCTATAACGGTTTTGTCGTCGCGCGCGAACCGGCCGCCCAAGCGGAAGCCGACGCAATTAACGCGAAGCGCAGGACGATTTACCAGGAAAAAGCCGCCGCCCAGGGCATAGACATTGAGCAAGTGGGTAAAGTGTACGCTGCGGAAATTATCCGGAAAGTTCCACCGGGAACCTGGATTCAAATCGATGGGCAATGGAAGAAGAAATAATCCATATGGCATGAACAAATGCGTAGCCAAGATATGCCAGGTTACTTTGCGTGATCATAACTTTCAGTGTACAGACCGGCACACATGACAACCTGACCGGAGGAGGAGACAATGGCCTTCCATATATTCCATATCAACGAAGTTTATTCCAATGCGGATGGCACGGTTCAATTCATCGAGTTCATGGGAGATGCCGATGGCGAAAATCAGTGGGCGGGGCATTTCATTATCTCGACCGACGGCATCAATACGAATACTTACAGTATCGCCGCCAACCTGCCTGGCATAGCGACCAACGGCAGACCGGTATTGGTTGCAACCCAGGGTTTTGCGGATTTGGGTATTGTGACAGCGGATTACATCATTCCGAACGGATTTTTATTTACTTCCAATGGTACCGTGAATTTCCCCGGAATGATCGGCGGCACGTTAAGTTATGCCGCATTACCGCTGGACGGAATCCACTCGCTCAATCGTGACGGTTCCACCGGAATCAATTCTCCCGCAAACTTCTCCGGCAATACCGGCACGATACCGGGCAACGTAATCTCGGGAACAGAAGGAACAGACAATTTGACCGGCACCGCCGGTGACGACATCATTCTCGCCGCAAGCGGACAGGATACAATAAATGGCGCAGCGGGTAACGACACACTGACTGGCGGCCCGGGTATTGATACGGCAATTTACAGCAGCAATCATGCCAACTACTCGATCCTCGCTGCGGCTTCCGGCTTCAGCATTTCCGGTCCTGATGGTAACGATACGCTGTCTGGTATCGAACGTTTGCAATTTGCAGACAAAAAACTCGCTATTGACCTCGCTGCTGGACAGGCGGCCAACAATTCGGTCCGGATCATCGGTGCGGCATTCGATGCGCCAGTCATCGAGGAACATCCCGATTACGTCGGTATCGGGCTGAATCTGTTCGATGCGGGTCAGAGTATGCTCGCAGTATCTCAACTTGTGGTTGATTTCATGGCACTCAGCAACGATGATTTTGTGACTACGGTCTACCAGAATGTGACGGGTGCAGCTCCTTCCCCTGCGGAACATGATTTTTATACCGGATTGCTAGCAAACAACAGCGGGCCGTATACACAGGCACAACTGCTGGAACTGGCAGCCAACTCCGAAGCCAATGCGGTGAATATAAATCTCACCGGACTGCAACAGGATGGTGTTGTGTTTATTTGATGAATGGATTGCCGCAGCAGTTTCTTATCCGCAACTGAACGCTGAACACTATAGGCGCCGGGTTGGCTGGTCTTCAACCTTTTCAAATCAACTTGGCGGCCGCGCTTTCCAGGCTTTAACGTAGCCTGTCCCGGCTGGAAACGCGCCTTTCCCCGCAAACTCAAAAAAGCAGGCACATAATAAGATACATCAGGAGCTTTCCGCACCCGATGCAATGCTAGAATCGGCGAAATCAATAAACCTTGATTTCCCATGAAACCACACGCAACAGCATCACCGCTTCTTTTCATAACACGGATCCTGCTACTGGCCGCGGCTTATTTTGCGGGAGGAGAACTGGGGTTAAGCATACCGTACGTCGGCTCCAATATCACTTTGTTCTGGCCGCCTTCCGGTATCGCATTAGCGGCACTGCTCGTGTGGGGACCGGCATACTGGCCCGGTATATTGCTGGGTGCGCTTACCGTAAACCTGACTACCGGCAACCTTGCCCTGCCGGTTGCTCTGGGAATTTCTTTAAGCAATACCGCCGGGCCGGTATTGGGCGCTTTACTGCTCAAACAGGCAGCAGGGTTACGGAATGGTTTTATACGCGAACGTGATGTAACTGCTTTTCTGCTGATCGGGCCCGCCTGCATGCTGCTGACTGCAAGCGCGGGTGTTTTTGCGCTATACACGGGCGGAAATCTGCCCAAGGATCTGGTATCCCAGGCTTGGCTAGGCTGGTGGCTGGGCGACACGGTCGGCATTCTGGTTTTCACGCCACTCCTCCTGTTCGGCGCGGATTACCGGATGAATTCCATATTCCGTTTTTCACACATCAAACTGGAGTTCATTTTAGTCATCGGCTGCTGTATCTCCCTGGCATGGCTGGTATTCGGCAGCATCGCGGCCATCGGGCCATCCAAACTATCGCTGGCCTTTCTGGTATTCCCGCCGTTGATATGGGCTGGCTTGCGCTTAAATGCTTTAGGAACCTTCATTGCAGTGCTGGCCATCACTTCGATTGCAGTAATTGGCACCGCGCAGGGTTACGGTCCTTTTTCCAAAGGAGATACTCAGCTCGATCAATTGATTCTCTGCATTTTTGTCGCAACCGCAACGCTTATCGCCTTTATGATGATCGGCATCCAGGCGGGCAAGCGTCAGGCGGAGCAAAAATTACGGGAGAGCGAATCACGCCTGCGCTTAACTCTGGAGGCAGCCAATCAAGGCCTTTATGACTTGAATATTCAAACCGGAGCAGCCATCGTCAGTCCCGAATATGCGCGCATGCTGGGTTATGATCCGGAGTCTTTTGTGGAAACCAATGCCAACTGGCATGCCCGTATGCACCCGGATGATCGCGCCCCCGTTTATCAGGTTTACAAGGACTGTATTGCCGGGTTACTCTGTGATTATCAGGTGGAATTCCGGCAACTCACCCGCCAGGGCGAGTGGAAATGGATACTTTCCTTGGGCAAGGTTATTGAATGGGATCACCAGGGCCGCCCGCTGCGAATGCTGGGCACGCACACCGACATCAGTGACCGCAAGGCCAAAGAACTGGCTTTACAGCAAAGTGAAGAAGCCCTTGTCCGCGCGCAAGCTCTCGCCAAACTTGGCAGTTGGCACATTGACTTAAAAAATGATGTGATTACCTGGTCTAAAGAAACTTTCCAGATTTTTGGCATTGACGGCAACACGCCGCTTACCTATGAAAGTTTTCTGGCGTGCGTTGCCGCGCAAGACCGGGAACGCGTTGATCTCGCCTGGCAGGCGGCCTTGCAAGGCGCCACATACGACATTGAACACCGGATCAATGTGAAAGGCGAAATAAAATGGGTAAGGGAACGGGCTGAAATTACAGTTAACAATACCGGCAGGCTCATTGAAGTACTGGGTACTGTCGAAGATATCACCGGACATAAACAGGCTGAAGAGGAAATCAACCAGGCGAAAAACTTATTGCGTACCGTTATTGATGCCACGCCTGACTGGATTTTTGTCAAGGATAAGCAACACCGCTTTGTATTGGTGAACCGCGCCCTCGCAAACAGCCAGGGACTTGAGCCGGCAGCCATGCTGGGCAGACCGGATACCGATTTCTGGCCCGCGTATCTATGCTATGGCGATGCGGCCCAGGATATCCGCGGATTCCACGCCGGTGACGATGAAGCATATAGCGGCCGGAGCGTCCATAATCCTGCCGAGCAAGCCACGCTGGCAAACGGGCAGTTACGCTGGTTTGATACCATCAAATTACCGTTACGCAGCAATGCAAACGGAGAAATCACCGGTATCGTGGGATATGCGCGCGACATCACCGAACGCTTGAGTCTCGAATCCAAAGCAGAACGGGAACAAAGCCGCATGGGTGCGCTACTGTCAGCCATGAACATCGGCATTCTGTTTGGAGACAACGAACAACGCATCGAATATGTCAATCCGGCATTTCTGAAAATGTGGGGCATCAACGAACATGATCCGCTGTTAAATCAACCCGCCGGTGATGTACTGGAAAGTATTACCCGGCGCCTTGCACAGCCGGCGCATGCTTCCGGGCACACACTCGATGCGCCTGCCGCGCATGAGATAAGCGAGCAGCTTGAGCTTGAATTGAATAACGGACGGATACTCACCCAGCTCTCTTATCCCGTCAATGATACGGACGGCCGGATTATCGGCCGGTTATGGATTTATGAGGATATTACGCAAGAACGGCAGACCGCTCAGCAACTTCTCTATCTGGCTGAACGCGATCCGCTGACCGGTCTGTATAACCGTCACCGGTTCCAGGAAGAATTAAACAATCTCATCGCGGCCGCACTGCGCAGCCATCAGAAATTTGCGCTGCTGTATTTTGATCTGGATGATTTCAAATACATCAACGATACTTTCGGTCATAAAGCCGGCGACACGGTGTTGATCCGCACAGCCGGGGAAATCGCCAGTATTGTCCGTCATACCGAAGTGTTTTCCCGCTTGGGCGGTGATGAGTTTGCCATTCTGAGTCTTATTCAGCCCGATGATGCGATTGGCACACTACCCGCCCGGATCGTATCCGCTATCGCATCCATTCCGCTGCACTTCCGTGAAACCAATATCCGCCTGACTACCAGCGTGGGGGTCGCCATTTTCCCCGAGCACGGCGAAACAGCAGAAGATCTGGTCGCGCATGCGGATACGGCCATGTACCAGGCCAAGAATCAAGGCAAAAATACCTGGGCAACCTATGATCCTGAACGCAACGCCGCAAAAATCATGATGCACCGGCTGACCTGGTACAACCGGATTGCCCAGGCGCTCGAGCAAAATCTTTTTGAAATCCATTTCCAGGGCGTGTATGAAACTGCCGGCCATGCCCTGAGACATTTGGAAATACTCGTCAGGATGCAGGATGCAAATGAGCCGGGTAATTTAATCATGCCAGGGCAGTTTATACCCATTGCAGAAAAAAACGGGCAAATAGTCAACATTGACCGGTGGGTGATCAAACGCAGCATTGAGCTGCTCAAGCAGAACCCGGATATGCCGCCGGTTGCGATTAATATTTCCGGACGTACATTCGACGACCCGGCTATTCCGCATTATATCCGCGGCTTATTGCATGAACTGGAGGTCGCCCCCGCGCGTCTCATCATCGAATTAACCGAAACTGCGGCGATATCGGATATCCAGGATGCGCAACGTTTCATCGAAGCCGTTCATGAAACCGGCTGTTGCGTCTGCCTGGATGATTTCGGCAGCGGCTTCTCCACTTTCGGTTATCTGAAGTACCTGGAAGTTGAAATTCTCAAGATCGATGGTTTGTTTATCCGTGATCTACCGGATAACCGGGATAATCAGATTTTTGTCAAAGCCATGACAGAAATCGCGCGCGGGCTTGGCAAGATAACGGTGGCGGAATTCGTTGAAGATGCCGCTACGCTCGATATGGTAAAGAATCTGGGTATTGATCTCGCACAGGGCTATTACTTCGGATACCCGGAAGCAAAAATTCCCGGCCAAAATTCATGAAACAGGAAACTCTCAAGGGCGTCTCTAAAAACTCAAAATTTTAAACAAAACAAGGCGTTATCAAAAAATGTTGACGCAGCATATAGTTGATATGTAAAGAAACATTTTTTCGAGCAACAAAGTGTTGTGACAAAATCCGGATTTTTAGAGCGCTCCTCAAATCAATCCGGCCTTAATCCTGGCGATACGTGCCTCACGCACGCCGGCATTGATCGCGACGGGCAATGTTGTTGCATCTTCAATCCGCTGACTCAATCCGGCGGCAATAGCACCGGCATCGACGCTTTTCGCGGCGCAATAGGCCTGCTGAAACCGCCCGGCTGGAATATAGGGTTTGGCTGCGTATCCGGGGCGTCCGTGGAAATCACATGCGCAAGCCTGCAAGAACTCTTCGAACCGTCCGGGTTTGCGGTAGGCATCAACCGCCTGCAGCATATCCGCCATGGTCGATGGTTTCAGTTCTTCCGCCCGGTGCACATCTCCGTGATAACGCGCAACCAGCAAAGCCAGATCGCGGGCATCCTTGGGAACCCGGATGCGCTCGCACAAATTCCGCGTCAATTCCACGCTGCGCGCTTCATGACCGGCATGACGCGGCCACTCTTCAGGCGGCGTCGTGCCCTTGCCTAAATCATGCATCAGCGTGGCAAAGCGCACCGGCAGGGAATAATTTTGCGCGGCGGCGTAATCGATCGCCAGCATGATATGCAGCCCGGTATCGATTTCCGGATGCACGTGCGCCGGTTGCGGAACGCCGAACAGCGCGTCGACTTCGGGCATGATCCGCGCTAAAGCGCCGCATTCACGCAGCATATAGAACATCCTGGACGGATTCGTTTCCATCAATCCGCGTGACAGCTCCTGCCAGACACGTTCCGGCACCAGCGCATCGACTTCGCCGTTATGCACCATGTCACTCATCAATGCGAGCGTTTCCGGTGCGATACGGAAACTGAAGCGCGCCGCAAAGCGCGCCGCTCTGAGGATACGTACCGGATCTTCGGCGAATGCCGGACTGATATGCCGCAGTATACCGGCTTCCAGATCGGCAACACCGTTGAACGGATCGATGATATTGCCCTCTTCGTCCTTGGCAATCGAATTGATGGTCAAATCGCGCCGCGCCAGATCTTCCTGCAACGTGACTTGAGGTGACGTGAACACTTCGAATCCCTTATAACCGCGCGAAATTTTCCGTTCCGTCCGCGCCAATGCGTACTGCTCATGGGTCTGCGGATGCAAAAATACCGGAAAATCCTTGCCGACCGGACGGTACCCCAGCCGCGCCATCTCCTCGGGCGAAGCGCCGACCACAACATAATCATGATCCTTGACGGGCAGTCCGAGCAGTTCATCGCGCACTGAGCCGCCCACGAGATAAGTTTTCACTGTTTACTGTAAAAGCGGAATCAATGAATGTCAGCAAGGCGCTATCTCGCCGCGCGCACGACACCCAGGCGCTCTTTCAGCGTTGGCGCATGCTGCCCGTGATCGAGAACCTTGGCGTAATACATCGAGTTCTTCAAAACCTTCTTGACGTAATCGCGCGTTTCATTAAAAGGAATCGTTTCGGCGTAAATCGCGCCTTCCAGCGGCATGGCATTGTCGCGCCAGCGTCTGGCCCGGCCCGGCCCGGCATTATAGGCGGCTGAAGCCAGCAGCGGCTGATTGTCCAGCGTGCTGAGCACATGCTTGAGATAATAAGTGCCCAGTTGCAGATTGGTATTCACATCGACCACCAGATGCTGGCGGAAATTCGCTATTCCCAGTTGCTTGGCAACCCATTCGGCAGTAGCAGGC
>CAZDYN010000097.1:0-7651 GCA_964509635.1 uncultured Nitrosomonas sp.
TACGGGGTTTTCGCGCCGATCCGCAGCGAGTATATTGAATTGGCCGCCTTAGCGCCGCCGCCCGGATTGCTGGCAACGCAATCGAGCGCGTTTGACATTGGCACTGGAACCGGTGTGCTGGCCGCCGCGCTGGCATTGCGCGGTATCCGGAAAATCGTTGCAACCGATCAGGATGCGCGTGCAATTCAATGCGCGCGGGACAATTTAACGCGCCTGAATTTGATAAACCAGGTTGAATTAGTGCAGACCGATCTTTTTCCGCAAGGCCGGGCGGCACTGATCGTATGCAACCCGCCGTGGATTCCCGCCCGCCCCAGCTCACCGCTGGAACATGCGATCTTCGATCCGGACAGCCGCATGCTGCGCGGATTCCTGCAAGGCTTAAGCAGCCATCTCGCGCCCGGCGGCGAAGGCTGGCTGATTTTGTCCGATTTTGCCGAACACCTGGGATTGCGCACGCGCGCGGAATTGCTGTCCTGGATTGACGCGGCGGGCTTGCATGTGCTGGGAAAAACCGATGTAAAGCCCCATCACCCCCGTGTCTCGGATACCGGCGACCCGCTGCATGCCGCCCGGGCCGCGGAACTCACCTCGCTGTGGCGGCTGGCAGCCAGTGAATAAGAATGTTTCCGCAGAGCGCCCTAAGAATCTGTTCAAGATCTTGATTAAGGAAGGCAGTGCAAGGCAAAATTGAACGAAAAAGCGGAGCATACTCGAAGTATGTGAGCATTTTGAGTTCGATTTTAACGCGGCAATGCGCCCTTCAGTGAGATCTTGAACAGGTTCTTACAATTCAGTGTATTTCCTGGCACTGCCCTTGGATTTTTCCACCGGATACTTCAGCGCATTTTTCTCCATCTTTTCCAGCACGATCCGCTTCACATCCAGATCGTATTTTTCCGCAAGCAGGAAAGCAAACGTGAACACATCGGCCAGTTCTTCCTTGATCCTGCCGATGTCCGCCTGATCGGAGGATTTCCACAAAAAAGTTTCCAGCAGCTCACCGGCCTCAATATTCAGCGCCAATGCAAGGTCCTTCGCATTATGAAATTGCCCCCAATCCCGCTCGTCACGAAATTGACGTAACGCTTCGGTAATTTCTTTCATGTCGTTCACTTCAGGTAAGCTTCCATCGTTGGTTAAGTGTCATTTCGAGTCAGAGCGGAAAATCTATTGCATTGATTATTAAAGATTCCTCACTGCGTTTGGAACGGCAAATGCGGGTTATTCAGCGTTTCCTTAATAGCGCAGCAGAATAACACTGTTTTGTTCTAAAATAATCAATCCCATTCGATATTCTCAGCACACAAAACAACAAGCCGCGGCATTTACCGCGCAATCCCTCGAAGGAAAAAAATGAACAGAAAAGTCATGCGCGATCCGGATTTTCTCAACGCCATCATTGAAAATGCCGGCGCGTTAGTGATCGTATTGGATCACGAGGGGCGCATTCATCGATTTAACACGGCGTGCGAAAAATTAAGCGGTTTCACCTTCGCCGAAGTGCAAGGCAAATTACCCTGGGATATTTTTTTACCGCCGGAGGATGCCAAAGCAATCCGCAAAGCGGCGTTTGACGCTCATATCAACGATCCGCACGCCGCGCCTAACCAATACACCAGCCATTGGCGCACCAAGGCGGGCGATTGCCGCTTGCTCGAATGGTCCAATACAATACTGCGCGACCCGCGGGGCGAAGTGGAATTCATGATCAGCATCGGCTCCGATATCACCGAGCGCAGACGCATCGAAGAAGAACTGCGCCACAGTGAGGAGCGCATGCGGCTGGTGTTGAATGCCACCAATGACGGTATCTGGGACTGGAATCCGGTCACCCGCGAAAACTATCTTTCACCGCGCTGGAAAGAAATCGCCGGCTATCGCGATGACGAACTGCCGAACCTGGATTCCACCTTTTTTGAGCTGTTGCACCCCGACGACAAGATTGCCGTCACACAGGCCATTACCCGGCACTTTGACGATTATGTGCCGTTCCGCATGGAAATGCGATTGCGGCACAAAGACGGCGGCTACCGCTGGATACTGTCGCGCGGCGAAGCCATCCGGGATGCTGGCGGGAAACCCGTGCGCATGGCGGGCTCGATTACCGATATCACCGGTCTCAAGCAGACTGAAGAAAGGCTCAAAACGCTGAATGACGAGCTGGAAATACGTGTCAGACAGCGTACTGCGGAAATGACCGCCGCCCGCGACGAAGCCGAGCGCGCCAATCGCGCCAAGAGCGAGTTTTTGTCGCGCATGAGCCATGAATTGAGAACACCGATGAATGCGATCCTCGGCTTTTCCCATATCCTGGAATATGAGAATCTCCCGCCCCATCAGTTGACTTATGTGCAGGAAATTCATCGCGCCGGCGATTATCTGCTGGAACTCATCAACGAGCTATTGGATCTTGCCCGTATTGAATCGGGAAAAATGCTCGCCGTATTGCAACCCGTGAACGTGGCTGCCGCCGTCAATAGCGCGGCGGAAATCACCCAGCCGCTGATCAACACCAAGCAAATCCGCCTGATCAACCAATGCCCGCCCTGCAGGTCCGTACTGGCCGACCCAACCCGGTTAAAGCAAATCCTGGTCAACCTGCTGTCCAACGCCGCCAAATACAACCGCACCGGCGGAGACATCAGGATTTTCAGCCACCTTCAGGATAAATATCTGCTGCGGCTTTGCGTCACCGATACCGGCCCCGGTATTCCTCCGGAAAAGCAGCGGCAACTGTTCAAGCCTTTCGAGCGCCTGGGCGCTGAATTCAGTGAAATCGAAGGCACCGGCATCGGACTCGCGCTATCCAAGCAACTGGCTGAGCTGATGGGCGGGCACATCGGATTTGACAGCGCGCTGGGTGAAGGCTCGACATTCTGGATTGAATTACCCCTGGCCGCGGAAGCGGATCCTATTGCAATGCCGGTGCAATACGACCCAGCCATGACCGTTCACAGCCCGCAGCAAATGGTGCTATACATCGAGGACAACGCCGCCAACCTGCGCCTGGTTGAAGCCATGCTGCGGCATCAACCGCAATTGAAGCTGATATCCGCCACCCACGGCGAATTCGGGCTGGAACTGTCACGCCGCTACAAACCGGATATCATCCTGCTGGATATCCACCTGCCCGGCATCGACGGCTACGTCGTGCTCGAAGCCCTCAAAGCCGATCCCGCAACCCGCGGCATCCCGGTCATCGCCCTCTCCGCCGACGCCATGGCCATCGACATCGAACGCGGCCTCCGCGCCGGTTTTGCGCAGTACCTGACCAAGCCGGTCAAGATGAATGTGCTGCAGGAGGCGATTGGGCAGTATTTGTGAAGGCGGAAGGCGTAAAGATAAACCGTTACTTCAGTTGCCTGACTGGCGCGCGCGCGCGGGTATAACGTATTGCGTCCGGTCGCTGAATGATGAATACTACACCGGCTATAAATTAAAATAGCTGCCGTGATATCAATGAAGTAGTGCCGGCATCCCGATCTTCCAGGATGCCCAAACCGAAAACCAAAATACGGGAGGAAGTCATGCCGAACCATCAAATGAGTGACCAGGGGATCGAACTGCTGATGTCCATCGAATCGTTCAGAGGGAAGCCCTATGACGATCAGAACGGTAATGAGATTTCCCATTGGGTTAAAGGCGCAACCATCGGTTATGGCCACTTGATCAGTCAGGACGAATGGAACCGGTCAGGCGATGACTATCAAAACGGCATTACCAAGGAGCAGGCCAAGGCGCTGTTCCTGGAGGATCTGGCGCCTTTCGCCGACGGCGTGAATGCCAGGGTGACCGCGGCCATTTCGAAAAACCAATTTGACGCGCTCGTCATATTGGCCTTCAACATCGGCTTAGGAAATTTTGCCGGCTCTTCGGTACTGAAACTCGTCAACAATCCATCCGCGCAAACGAATTATCCCGATCTGGAAGCGGCCTGGAAATCGTGGAACAAGTCCCAAGGCAAGGTGATGCAGGGCCTGGTAAACCGGCGCAATGCCGAATGGGCGATTTATTCCCAAAATGTGTATGCGCATTGGTAATAGCATGAAAATCCGGTTAGCGCGAAAGCTGCGCAATTTTGTGCTGATCGTTTTGCTGCTTTGCTACAGCTTCTCCACGCATGCGCTGGACAACCCGGATGCGCCCGATCATGCGGGTGATTTTCTGAATCGCGCACAAGCATATGAACGGGATATTCAACAAACAGCGCACACCACACAGGGTTATCTGACGGCATACGCAGCCTACGAAAACTTTCTGGACAGGGAACTCAACGCCGCCTATAACCAATTGATGGCACACCTGAGCGGTGAAACGCAGCATGCCTTGAAAAATTCGCAACTTAAATGGCTAGGCTATCGCGACCGGGAATTCGATTTTATCGCGCGCAACTGGACCACGGAAAAGTTTGGCAGCTCTGCGGCTATTTCACGCGGCGATTACCGCACCAGGCTTATCAAGGACCGGGTGATGCTACTGCTGCATTATTTGTAATAGCAGACTAAATTATAAGCACAGAACGAAGTACTAAAATAACTACCCAGATTCTAAATTTCATTCATTACATCGACACTATAAAGCTTATTACTTTTTATAAATGCTGTTCTTCATAAAACCATTATTGCGGCCACTGCTCAAGTCGTTCTACCCACTTTTGGAAAAGTGGGCACTCTTGACGAATAGCATCGAGTCCAATTTCAAGTATTGCCAAGGTTCCCATTAACGGTTTCTCATAGTTTGGAACTAAATTTATAATTCGCTTGGATGGCGCAGTCTGCGGAGAATCATTAATTTCCTCGGGGGTTGTAAATTGATCGCGGATAGCTTGAAATTTCGGTGACAATTCAGGCTTGCCAATGCCTGATCCAAATTTAATGGTATCGCTGAATAACAACCCCTCAAACTCATACATCATGACGTAAGGTAAGAAACGATCTTTTTCAAATCCATTACCCATCGCACTGCAAATATTAGCCAGTAACGCGCTTTCGACTGAAGCTGCTTTTTCAGAGAAAATCAACTGTGCTGCATCAGCGCGTCCCGGCCACGCTCCTTCCCCTGTTTGGGGCAGCGCATAAAAATCCACCATCATCGTTGAAAAACATTCAGCATCTTCTTTAAGGTGATTCAAAATATCTTTACGCACTGCATTCCATGCTCGTATGCCACCTCGCCGATCACGCTGGCGCGCATTACCGATAAGCCGTGCACTGATCTTCGTGTATCCATATCCGTAAAGATGGGAAGCTAATACTTCATTCACGAAGGTTTCTTCTGTTTCACCCTCGACATGAATCAATAATCTAGACATGAATTCACTCGGCTCCGGGGCGACCACCCAGTTCATTTTTCTCCCACAACTGACCCAGACTATAATCTTGCAACCATCCCTCCAGTTTAACTGGATCAAGTCGAGTGAACTGAGTTCCTCCATCTACCCGATCTGCTACTAATACATCTTCCGGTTGGAACTGATCCAACAAAAACGGAGACTGTGTGGATATAATCACTTGTATATTAACTGAAGCCTGCTTAATTAGTGATGCCAGCAAAGTAATGGCATAAGGATGCAATCCGAGTTCAGGTTCATCAACCAAAATCACCGATGGTTGATAATTCATGGGCTGAAGAAATAAAGTTGCCAGAGCAATAAAGCGCAACGTTCCATCAGAAAGTGCAGATGCATCAAAATAAGCCTCTGAACCTTTGTGTTTCCACTCCAATCGGATTTTTTCTGGATTCAATTGTTGTGGCTCCAATTGAAAATCATCGAAAAATGGTGCTACTCGCTGTACGGTACGACGAATGAGACTATAAGAAGTGTTGTGCTTTTCGCGCAAAAAATAGAGAAATGCAGCCAAATTTGAACCATCCGGACGTAGATAGCGGTTATCATTGATATCCACCGTCTTCTTCATCGGTGAGGTAGAACTAGTGTCGTGAAAATGATAAAGCCGCCATCGATCGAGATGCTCGCGCACATAGTTAGCGACTTTTGTAGAACTTGGCGCGCTAATACCGGCCTCTTTGCCAATACGCGCGATACCTTCTCTGTATGGTGCCGAATAATTTCTCTTGTCCCAAAAATAAACCAACTCGGATTCTGGAACTAGCTCGTCAGCATCGGTAGGTTGGAGATTAATTTTGTACTGGTTCCTTTCATCCTCAAAAGAAATATGTATTTGCAAATTATGGGTTACCTTCGCGCCAAAGTGCAGTACTTTGTCGGCACCACCAGCTTTTATCACATAATCTTGCAAATGCCCTTCTCTGATAGAATGTAAAAAAGAAAACACACCAATGAAATTGGATTTCCCTGAGCCATTTGGGCCAATAACCACGTTGATAGCTCCCAGTTTCAGGTCCTCGATGGAAGAAATACTCTTGAAGCCTTTTATGCTTATAGTGTTAAGTTCTGGCATGAGTTTCTTTTTTTTGCTTCAATTCTATTTGATCCAGTGCCCAGCGTTTACCCGCCTTTTCCAAGCGATTCTCAATTTCTTCAGGAAGTTTGATTGCTAACATTTTGCGTATCCTGCTTGTCAGTTAAATAAGTTTCTGGTTTATCTTCATGTGTCATTCCGAGCATCGTGAGGAATCCTTGGTAATCAGCATTATAGATTTCTCGTTTTGCTCGAAATGACACCGAACTAACGGGTATCTTACCTACTAATCGGCTTAAACCGTTTCGATTTCGCACCTTCTTCGCCCAGGCGTTTTTGCTTGTCGGCCTCATATTCCTGATAATTGCCATTGAAGAACATCCATTGTGATTCGCCTTCCCCGACGAATTTGCGTGGCGATGTGGTCGAGAAACCAGCAGTCGTGCGAAATGTGGGCAGGTCACGAATATCTACTCTGGCACACACCACATTTTATTTTTCCCAATCTCCTCATGCAGCCACACCGGATCAAAATCCGCACCGTTCGGCCATGCCAGCGCCCCCAATTCGATGCGGACCTGGTTGAATAATTGCTCATCTTTCAGTACTGCAAAGATACCGGCCTGTTCACTGGAAACTAATCGCGACATATCGACGATACCGGTTGTACCATCATTACAAGTAACCGAAAGGCAATAGTTTGGCAGCACATGGACTGTCCGCGCTCGCCAAGGCGCTGCTGCCGTTATTCCAGTGGTGCGATGTTCTTGGGTAATTGTTTCTGCTGGCATAATTCCCAGTCCTCCATCAATTCAATGCGATGCTGTACTGCCCATTCCAATACCAGAGCCAGTGCACGTTTCGGCAAACTGCCTTTAATGATTTCCAATGTCCGGATGTCGATTAATGCTTCATATTCTGCATACAGCGCATGAAAATGTGGCGGAGCATGCTCTCTCCAGAACATTTGAATCACAATTCCAAAAAACTGACTGATTGTTGGCATATCGCTTTGCTTCTTTTTTCACTTCTTTCTTATTAATGAGAAAGGAAGTCTGATTATTACCGGCTGATCGGCTTAAACCGTATCCGCTTCGGTTTCGCACCCTCTTCACCGAGGCGTTTTTTCTTGTCGGCTTCGTATTCCTGATAGTTGCCGTTGAAGAACGTCCATTGCGATTCGCCTTCCGCGGCGAGGATATGCGTGGCAATGCGGTCGAGGAACCAGCGGTCGTGCGAGATGACCAGCACGCAACCGGCGAATT
>CAZDYN010000098.1:0-649 GCA_964509635.1 uncultured Nitrosomonas sp.
GCTGAACACGGTTGATGTGATGCAGGGCGGCATCGAGGCGCTGCAGCAGGCGAATCAGGCCATGGGACTGGCGCTATCGGCGGATGAGATTGAATATCTGGCGTATCACTTCCAGCAAATGGCGCGCAATCCGACCGATGTCGAACTGATGATGTTCGCGCAGGCCAACTCCGAACATTGCCGCCATAAAATATTCAACGCCGACTGGATTGTGGATGGCAAACCGCAGGATAAATCGCTGTTCGCGATGATACGCAATACGCATCAAACGCACCCGCAAGGCACGCTGGTGGCGTATGCCGACAATGCCAGCGTTATCGAAGGCGCGACAATCAACCGTTTTTATCCGGGCGGTCAGGGTATCTATGGCTACGCCCAGGAAAAAACGCATATATTGATGAAGGTCGAAACGCATAATCATCCGACCGCGATTTCGCCGTTTCCCGGCGCTGCGACCGGTGTCGGCGGCGAAATCCGCGATGAGGGCGCAACCGGCCGCGGTGCCAAGCCAAAAGCCGGATTGTGCGGTTTCTCGGTATCCAATCTGAATATTCCCGGGTTTACGCAACCGTGGGAATATGACCGGGTTGATGGCCAGGCAAGCTATGGTAAGCCCGGGCGCATTGCTTCGGCGTTGCAGATCATGCTG
>CAZDYN010000098.1:659-7610 GCA_964509635.1 uncultured Nitrosomonas sp.
TGGAAGGCCCGATTGGCGGGGCGGCGTTTAATAACGAATTCGGGCGGCCCAATCTGGCGGGTTATTTCCGCACGTTCGAGGAGCGCGTGGGCGGGGAAATGCGCGGCTATCACAAGCCGATCATGCTGGCGGGCGGCATCGGGCAGATTGCAGACATGCACGTGCGCAAGGAAAAATTTCCGCCCGGCACGCTGCTGATTCAACTGGGCGGACCGGGGATGCTGATCGGCCTGGGCGGCGGCGCGGCTTCCAGCATGGATACCGGCGCCAACACCGAAGCGCTGGATTTCGATTCGGTGCAGCGCGGCAATCCGGAAATGCAGCGGCGTGCGCAGGAAGTGATCGACCGCTGCTGGCAATTGCAGCGCACCGGCGCTGGGAATCCGGTTCTATTCATCCATGATGTCGGCGCGGGCGGTTTGTCTAACGCATTCCCGGAATTGGTGCATGATTCCGGCAGGGGCGGGCGTTTCGATTTGCGCGCTATTCCTTCCGAGGAAACCAGCATGTCGCCGATGCAGATCTGGAGCAATGAGGCGCAGGAACGGTACGTGCTGGCGATCAAACCGGAATCCCTGGCGTTGTTCCAAAGCATCTGCGAGCGCGAGCGCTGTCCGTTTGCTGTCGTGGGCGAAGCCACCGGCGATGAACAACTGGTGGTGACGGATCCGCAATCAGCCATGCCGCCGGTGGATATGCCATTGCCGGTATTGCTCGGCAAGCCGCCGAAAATGACGCGCGACGTTGCGCATCGCAGCAGAATACTGCCGCCGCTGGATTGGTCGGGAGTGAATCTGACCGAGGCCGCCTACCGGGTATTGCGTTTGCCTGCGGTGGCTGACAAAACCTTTCTGATCACCATTGGTGACCGTAGCGTCGGCGGATTATCGGTGCGCGACCAGATGGTCGGCCCGTGGCAGATTCCGGTTGCCGATGCCGCCGTAACCAGCATGGGATATCAGACTGTTCTAGGCGAGGCATTTGCCATCGGGGAGCGCACTCCGCTGGCATTGATCGATCCCAAGGCGGCCGCGCGCATGGCGGTGGGTGAAGCGATTACCAATATCGCGGCGGCGTCCATTGCCGGGATCGACAGCATCAAGCTGTCAGCCAACTGGATGGCGGCAGCCGGGCATGCGGGCGAGGATGTCGGGTTGTATGATGCAGTGCATGCCGTCGGCATGGAGTTGTGCCCGCAACTGGGCATCAGCATACCGGTCGGAAAAGATTCGATGTCGATGAAAACTGCCTGGGAAGAATCGGGCGTGCGCAAGGAAGTCACCGCGCCGTTATCGCTGATCATTTCCGCTTTTGCAGCGGTGATGGACGTGCGCAAAACCTTGACGCCGCAATTACGCACCGATTGCGGTGATACTGAATTGATCCTGATCGATCTGGGGCAAGGGCGGAATCGCTTGGGGGGATCGGCGTTGGCGCAAGTGTATAAACAAACCGGAAACGTGGCGCCGGATATCGACGATGCAGCCGCAGCCGGCAGACTCAAGGCATTTTTTGCCGTGATCCAGCAGCTCAATCAGGAAGGCAAGGTGCTGGCGTATCATGACCGTTCCGACGGCGGCCTGTTTGTGACATTGTGCGAGATGGCCTTTGCCGGGCATACCGGGTTGACGGTAAATCTCGATCAATTGTGTTTTGATCCGCACAGCAGCGATATCGACGGCTCCGAACTGCAACCCGAGCAGTTGGGCGGCCGCTTTCTGGAGCGGCTGCTCGCGGTGCTGTTCAACGAGGAATTGGGTGCCGTGTTGCAGATTAAAGCGGAACATCATCACGCGGTCATGCAAGCGTTCGCGGAGGCGGGGCTGCGCGATATCAGCTTTGTCATCGGACAACCGGATGCCGCCGATGACATCCGCCTGATGCGCAACAATAAGCCAGTGCTGGCAGAAAAGCGCGTGGATTTGCAGCGCGCCTGGTCGGAGACCACGTATCAGATGCAGAAATTGCGTGATAATCCGGTGTGCGCGCAGCAGGAATTCGACCGGCTTCTCGATGTTGCCGATCCCGGACTGCAAGTTGTGCTTACGTATGATGCCAATGACGATATTGCCGTGCCGTATATCCAAACCGGCGTGCAGCCGCGCATGGCGATTCTGCGCGAGCAAGGCGTCAATGGACATGTGGAAATGGCGGCGGCGTTCGATCGTGCCGGTTTTACCGCCATCGATGTGCATATGAGCGATATCCTGTCGGGCCGCGTGTCACTGACGGATTTTAAAGGTCTGGTTGCTTGCGGCGGATTTTCCTACGGCGATGTGCTCGGTGCCGGAGAGGGCTGGGCCAAGTCGATCCTGTTCAATCCGCGCGCGCGCGATGAATTTGAGGCTTTCTTCCGGCGTATGGATACTTTTGCCTTGGGGGTTTGCAATGGTTGCCAGATGATGAGCAATTTGCATGAAATCATTCCCGGCGCCGAAGCCTGGCCGCGTTTTAAGCGCAATGTATCGGAACAATTTGAAGCGCGCTTTGTCATGGTAGAAATACAGCAAGGCCCGTCGCTGTTTTTTGATGGCATGGCGGGCAGCCGGATGCCGGTTACGGTAGCCCACGGCGAGGGCAGGGTTGAATTTTCTTCCGCGCAACCTGAAAATGCGGCGTCACTGGTGACAGTACGTTTTGTCGATAATCACGGACAGGTGACGGAGCAGTATCCCTATAACCCGAATGGATCGTTGCAGGGAATTACCGGCTTAACCACGCCCGATGGTCGTTTCAATGTGCTGATGCCGCATCCGGAGCGCGTGTTCCGGGTGATGCAGCATTCCTGGTATCCCGTGAAATCAAGAGCCGATGCGGCGGAAGACGGTCCCTGGATGCGCTTGTTTAGAAATGCCCGCAAATGGGTTGGATAAGTCATTAAGGTGCCTGGATAAAGAGATTGTCTTTAAAGTCTTTCAATCAGAGTTCTCCGGCAAGCACGGAGCGAGCGGTAAGCTGTTGGTTTCGTTCGTGATGAGTTTGTCAAATCATGAATGGAATCAACGGAATTTTTTGTAATCGGTCTGTTAACAGGATGATCAAGAATGACAAATTTTAGTGTAAACCGGTACAACGGAATGATGAGTCTGGCCCTATTGCTATTGGGTCTGTGCTGGAGCAGCGCGTGGGCGAGTATCATCCCGGCCAAAAAACCGGTGACGAAAGATTGCGTGCCATTGGGAAGCTGGATTATTCCGGGTTCCGGCCAGACTACGCAGCAGGAAGTGATCGCACGCGCAGCGAAAGCATCGGTGGTGCTGCTGGGTGAAACGCATGTCAATGCCGATCATCACCGCTGGCAACTGCAAGCGCTGGTAGCTTTGCATGCGGTACGTCCAAACATGGTGATCGGGTTTGAAATGTTTCCGCGCCGGGTGCAGGCAGTGCTGGATAAATGGGTCGCCGGTGAGCTAAGCGAAAAGGAATTCCTCCGTGCTGCGGAATGGGACCGGGTCTGGAACACGGATGCCAATCTTTATCTGCCCTTGTTTCATTTTGCGCGCATGAATCGCATCCCGATGCGGGCGTTGAATATTGAAACAAGCCTGCGTCATCAGGTGGCGGAGAAAGGTTTCTACGGTGTTCCGGTGGAGGAGCGCGAAGGATTGACGCGACCTGCGGAGCCAAGCCAGGCTTATGTCGATTATTTGCTGCCGATTTATAAACAACATGACCGCAAGGATAAGAAAGACGGGGAGACCACTCAGGATGATCCGGATTTCCGGCGCTTCATTGGCGGGCAGCAACTGTGGGACCGTGCCATGGCGCAAGTACTGCAGCAAGCCGTGACTGAATCCGCGGACTGGGAGAAACCGCTGGTTGTCGGAGTCATGGGTACGGGTCATGTGCTGCATGGTTTTGGTGTGCCTCATCAATTGCGCGATCTGGGAATCAAGGATGTTGCGGCATTGTTGCCGTGGGATAGCGACAAATCCTGCAAACAGCTTGTGGCCGGTTTGGCGGATGCCGTGTTCGGCGTGCTGCCGCATGTTTCCGGATCTATCCGTCCGCAGTTTCAACGGCTGGGTATCCGCTATGAAATGGGCAGAGGCGGTGCCGTGGTGCTGCAAGTCGAGAAAAACAGCATTGCTGAGGCTGCCAAACTACAGGATTCCGATGTGATTCTCGAAATGGCGGATGTGCCGGTTAAAACCCTGGAAGATGTGATCGCTATCGTAAAACGTCAGGCGCCGGGAACCTGGCTGCCATTAAAAATCATCCGGGACAATCAGGAAATGCAGATTATCGCCAAGTTTCCGGTATTAAAGCCTTAATCTTTCGGGTATGAATCCATGACAATCTTCACTTTCATCAGGAATTGTTTTTTTCTTTCATCAGTCTGTCTCGTTACTGAGCCTGTTTTGTCGATGCCTTTGCCCGTTAAATTGAACGAAGTTGAATATGATATAACGGTGAAGATTGACCCGGTGAATCGCACCCTTGAAGGAAAAAGCATCATTACCGTCAATAAGCCCAGGGAAATGCAATTGGTGCTGGGGGCGCAGTATGAAGTGACTCAGGCGGAATTTAATGAGGGGCCCTTGGGTATAGGCCGTAAGCAAGCCAATCAACCGCATGTCTGGAACATTCCTTTTTCTTTCAGGCAGCAAATTCAGTTTCTGATTCAATGGAAAGGTAAATTGGCGCCGCTGGATGATTCGCTCGATCATCAGCAAACGCTCGGCAGACCGGTTGCCGTCAGCGGCGAGGCCGGTACATTCCTGCCGGATGCGTCGGATTGGTATCCGCGCGTTGCCGGACATTTTGCGCGGTACAAAGTCAATATTGAGTTGCCATCCGGACAAAAAGGCCTGGTGGCAGGCCGGCTGATTGAGGAAAGTGATTCGAAGCAGGGCTATCAAGCCTCGTTTGAATTTCCTTATCCGGCGGAAGGAATTGATTTGATAGCCGGACCGTATGCGGTTGAAACGCAAAGATATCAAAATATAAACAACAAGCCGATTCAACTACGTACTTACTTTCATCCGAAAATCAGCAGCTTGTCAAAGGATTATCTGGATGCGGTGAAGCGCTATCTGGAGATGTATGAATTCTGGATTGGCGACTATCCGTATACCGAATTCAGTATTGTATCGAGTCCCACGCCAACCGGTTTTGGTATGCCTACCATGACCTATCTTGGTATCGACGTGTTGCAATTGCCGTTTATCCGCGATACCTCGCTCGGACACGAAGTGCTGCACAACTGGTGGGGCAACGGCGTTTATCCGGATTACAAAAGCGGCAACTGGTCGGAAGGGCTGACTACTTTCATGGCCGATTATGCGTATAAAGAGCAGGAAGGCGATGAAGCCGCGCGGGAAATGCGTCTGAGTTGGTTGCGCGATTTTGCCGCGTTGCAACCCGGGCAGGATGCGCCGCTGACAGCGTTCACTTCGCGTACACATGGCGCATCCAAGATTGTCGGTTATAACAAAGCTGCGATGTTTTTCTTCATGTTGCGGGATCATTTGGGCGAAGCGGTTTTTCATCGCGGTATCCAGGGATTGTGGAGTGTGCAGCGTTTTAAAATCACTTCCTGGCAAGATTTACAGAAAATGTTTGAAATGATTTCAGGACAGCAACTGGAACCATTCTTTACGCAATGGTTGAATCGCAGCGGCGCACCCGCCATTGCGATCAGAGAAGTGAAGAGTATTCCGGCTGATTCAGGTCACGGACTGGTGATTACATTGAAACAATCTGCACCAACGTATCAATTACGCGTCCCAGTTGCGATCCGAAGTCAGCAAGGCACGCGAACGCATGTGCTCGATTTGCAGCAGGAACAACAGACTTTCACGCTGACACTGCCGGGCAAGCCCTTATCCATTTCACTCGATCCGGACCTGCGCTTGTTCCGTCAGCTGGCGCCTGGCGAAGCGCCGCCGATTCTGCGCGAAGTGATGGTCAATCCGGTCACGCAGACCATTCTTCTGTCGGATAAAACCGAGGTCCGGAAAGTGGCTGAAACGCTTGCCGGGAAATTACAGGATCGGGCACCACAATATATGGCATCCAGCGAACCACTATCCGCAGCGCCGACGCTGATTATTGGTCTGCAATCCGAGATTGATGCCTGGCTTGAAGCAAAACAGTTGCCAGCAAGACCGGATGAAATCAATAAAAAGGGCACTGCCCAAGTCTGGACATTGGCGCGCAACGATGGCGCATCTCTCGCGATCATCTCCGCAAAAGATACCGCTTCACTCGAAGCCTTGATCCGTCCGCTACCGCATTACGGGCGGCAAAGCTATATTGCGTTTGATGGCCGGCAAGCAATTGAGAAGGGAATTGGATCGATGCAGGTGCAACAAGTGATGGTTGAATGATAGTGTCAGTGACAATAAGGGCAAGGAGCTGCTCTGAGGTGTGTGTCAAATATGGAACCTCTATGTGATTAAGCAGCGAATAGATTTACATGGTTAGTATCACTGTGCAAATTCGGGAAGAGGCTGCTGGTTGCAAAATATTAGAAAAAAAAGTAACATCCAACCTTTTTCCTTTAAAGGGATAAGAGGTTATTATGGCTAATAGTGCACAAGCAAGGAAGCGAGCGAGGCAGGCTGTTAAGCGTAGAGAGTACAATGTTAGCTTACGGTCAAAATTACGTACTGCTATTAAGTTAGTAAGAAAAGCGATAGGGTCGGGAAATAAAGAAATTGCTCAAAGTGCGTTTAACAGTTCTATAGGTACCGTTGATTCGATTGCTAGCAAGGGCATTATTCATAAAAATAAAGCTGCACGTTATAAAAGTCGGTTGTCTGCTGCAATTAAAGTGATGGCTTAGTAGGTTTCAGATATGAGAATCGCAATTAATTACTAATTGCTTTTAGATAAATAAAAGTTGGAAAACGGGAATTATAAAGAGTGCTGCTGTTATATGGTTTTTAGTTCAAAGCCCCTTGACAGTGTGAGGTTGACTAAGTAGTCTAGTGGAGACTGCGAATC
>CAZDYN010000099.1:0-7554 GCA_964509635.1 uncultured Nitrosomonas sp.
GGCATCCTGCTCTTTCTCCAGCAGAGTCTCGATGCTTTCCACCAGACTCAGGCCTGCGGTTTGCAATGAAAGCAATTCCTGGCTGAAATGCACTAACGGAAAACGGCTGCTGGATTTCAACGAGAAACCCGAAAAGCTTCGCCGGATGCTTAAGACCATGCCGCCTTGCTCAATCACTTGCCGGCGAGCTTCCTCTTCATTGCCGGCTTCCAGCTCAAGATGCACGGTCCCTTGCCCCGACATGACCGCTTTCACTTCATAACGCATGACTGGGATTTACCAATTCGTGATATCAGCCGCCTCACCCTCACCGCCGGGTTGCCCGTCCTTGCCCAAGGAAAGCAAGTCGAATTCGGCGCGCTCACCGGGATATTTGTACACATAGGGGCGTCCCCAGGGATCAGCCGGCGGCAGTTTAGAGAGATAAGGCCCCTGCCATCTTGCTTCGTTATTCGGACGCGTTACCAGCGCGATCAATCCCTGCTCGGTAGCCGGATAGCTGCCGACATCCAGGCGGTATTGATGCAATGCTTTTTCCAGCGCATCGATTTGCGCTTGCGCCATCTTGATTTCCGATTTGCCTACCTGGGAAAAGTACTTTGGTCCGACATAAGCAGCCAGCAAACCAATAATAACCATTACCACCAGTAACTCAAGCAGGGTAAATCCACGTGCGGCCTTTGCTCTTTGTTGTCCAACCCGATGCATCATATTTTTCCTTTAACAAAAATTGCTGATTTCTTATTTGCGCGCAAATAAATAATTCCCATTAATATCACATGGTAAGTCGCTTATATGACAGGGTCAAGACAGCATTTATCACAAACACCGGGATTCTACCGGTTTAGCGTCATCACCGCCGGAGAATTGCCCACCACCGGCCAATATTGAGCAATGTCATGAGCGAAGCCGAAACATAAGTCCAGGCCGCTGCGCGCAAGATTCTGCGCGCATGGCGTTCATCGCCCTGAATCAGATATTTACCTTGTTCCAGCATCGGTAACGCGCGCGCGAAACTGGCATGCAGTTCCATCGGCAGGGTAATCAAATGCACGAGCGTTGCGGTACCCAGTGTTAACAGGCCGCCGGCGAAAAACAATGCACCGGTGGCGGGGACCCGGGTGATCACGGTAATAATGGGTGCAAACATCAAAATAGCCGCTCCCAGTTTTTCCGCCGGAGCGGCTATCTGCACCAGGCGTGTGCGCAGTTTGAGCGGCAAGTAACCATCCCGGTCCTGTATGGCGTGCCCGACCTCATGCGCGGCAACCGTTATCGCCGTCAGCGATTTACCGTTAAATTTATCCGCTGTCAGACGGACTGCTTTGTCCACCGGATCATAATGATCGCCCTGCTCCGTCACTTCAACCTTGACCGTTTGCAAGTTGGCCCAATCCAGCAGAATCCGCGCCAGCTCGGCGCCAGTGCCGGGATAGCGGTCATCCGGGTGGCTGTACTTTGCAAGGGTATGCCTGACCCAGTAAGAAGGCCCCGCAACCAGCGCAGTAATGACAATAATGATCAGTAAATAAACCATAAGCCTCAGATTATCAGACCGGATAATTGGTTCCGCCGCAATTACGCAGGAACCCGAGAGTACCTCATGCAAATCAACGCCCCATAAAATAACATAAAACCATACGATATGATGCGCCTATAAACCTGAAAACTCAGGAAAAAGCGCTGTATCAACTGTTCAGATTACTCGCAATGCATTATTTTGATGGACCGATCAGACCGGCCAAAGGGTGTTATTTGTTGCCCAGGCTCTGCCGGTATTGAGCACCCGTTGCGAATCATGTAACCGGCAAGAGCGGATTCTCACGATTTTGAGCTGCATTACGGAATTTATCAAACCAGTGTTTCATTCATTGAAAATAGCATCCTGCCGGTCAATTCAACCTGATATGCTTTTTACCGTGCAAGGATGTTGATTGATCCATTTCCATGAATCAATCATCCGCAGATCACTCAAAGTGTGATGCGGCGCATAGCGAATACTGACTGCTCAATGGCCTGTTACAGTGCATCATTATTTCACCGGTGGTGAAGACATGAATAAGAATGATCGAATCCTGGCCTTGCGCAAAGCAGCCGAAGCCATGGCACGCGGAGATTTCACGCCCGACATTCCAACCGGTGACGATGAAATTGGCCATTTAGGCAAATCGCTGAAGAAATTATCCTGTTATCTGCGGAAACAATCGGAAAGAAGCCAGTCTCTCTACAAAATTATGGTTGAGTGCAATCTCAATCTGCACCTGATCGATGTGCTGAACCATATTTATGAATCTTTTCAGGACCATTTGCCTTATGACCGGATCAGTCTTGCCTTACTCGAAAACGATGAGAGCAAGCTTAAATTGCATTGGTCCCGCGCCAATTACGATGTCCCGGAATTAAGCGCCGGTTGCGCTATTCCGGTGTCCGACAGCGCGTTACAAGCCATCATCGCTGCCAACGCAATGCTGATCATCAATGATTTAAGCGGGCATTTGCAGAAACACCCGGAATCCGGTTTCATACAGGCGCTCGTTAAGGAAGGCGCCCGCTCCTGCCTTACCTGTCCCTTGGTTGCCGCTGGAAAATCCATCGGATTTATTTTCTTTACCTGCCGCAAGAAAAATAGCTATAAAAACGCACATCAGGATTTATCCCTGCAAATTGCCAGCCAGCTGGCGATCATCATCGAGAAAACACAGTTATACCGGGGAGTAAAACTGAACAAGCAGCTCATCGCGCAGAAAAAATCATTGCAGCAGCGTGTCACGCACGACGCATTAACCGGCTTGTTCAACCGCCCCGCCATTTTCGACATCCTGCATAAGCAGATCCAGCGCGCCAAACGCGGCGGATTCGGCATTGCGGTGATCATGATCGACATCGATCATTTCAAAGCGATCAACGATACCTGCGGCCACCTAGCCGGGGATGCCGTGCTCTGCGAGATTGCCAGCCGTCTGACCCGATCGGCGCGCTCGCATGAATACATCGGGCGTTACGGCGGCGAAGAGTTTCTGGCGATTATCTCGCCCTATAATCCGGAAGGCGCGGCAAAAGCCGCGGAAAGGTTCCGCAACGCCGTTGCGCAGCAGGAGATACAAGCCGGTGAGACTTTGCTCCCGGTCACGATCAGCCTGGGCGTAGCCATCGGCACAGAACCGGAAAAACTGGACGAAAATCTGCTACTACGGCGCGCCGATGAAGCACTCTATTCGGCCAAGCATAAGGGCAGAAACCGGGTTGAAATTGCAAGTTGAGCTCCGCCGCGATGTGATTCCAGCCCGAATATTTTATAAACTCGGGCCAGCACGTTCCAGGATTCAGTAACCGGCACACGCTGTCACGAAATCCTCCGCTTGCAGCGTATAATGAGCGCTCAAATGACAAGTTAGCTTTATTCCCAATCTTCACACGACAAACCATACCATGAATCAAGAAAATCAATCGGCCGCTCCCCAGGATGAAAATCAGATTATTGCTGAACGCCGCGCCAAACTGACCGGACTACGGCAAGCAGGCAACGCTTTCCCGAACACCTTCCGGCGCGAGCATCTGGCGGCGGCATTACATCAGCGATTCGGTGAATTCACAAAAGAAAAACTGGAGGAACAGCCCACTGTGGCCAAAGTGGCGGGGCGCATGGTGTTAAAGCGCGTCATGGGTAAAGCCAGCTTTGCCACCATTCAGGACATGAGCGGACGCATTCAGTTGTATATTTCGGATGACCATACCGGCGCAGCGGTGCATGCCGCGTTCAAGCACCATGATCTGGGTGACATCTTCGGTGCGCAAGGCACTTTGTTTAAAACCAAAACCGGCGAACTCTCGATCCGCGTGACGGACCTGCAACTGCTGACAAAATCGCTGCGCCCGCTGCCGGAGAAATTTCATGGCCTGACCGACCAGGAACAAAAATACCGTCAGCGTTACCTCGATCTGATCACCAACGAAGAAGCCCGCCAGGTCTTTACAGTGCGTTCCAAAGTGATTCAGTCGATGCGGGAATTTTTTGTCGCGCACGATTATCTGGAAGTCGAAACTCCGATGATGCATCCGATTCCGGGCGGCGCCACCGCGCGGCCCTTTGTCACCCATCACAACGCGCTGGACATGGCCTTGTATTTGCGTATCGCCCCCGAACTGTATCTGAAGCGGCTGGTGGTCGGCGGCATGGAAAAGGTTTTTGAAATCAACCGCAATTTCCGTAACGAAGGCATTTCCACCCGGCACAACCCGGAATTCACCATGGTCGAGTTCTATGAGGCCTATCAGGATTTCACCTATCTGATGGATTTCACCGAAAAAATGTTCGCCAGCGTGGCCGAAAAAGTTCTCGGCACCACTCGGATCACTTACCAGGGAAAAGCAATCGATCTGGCGCAACCGTTTATGCGTTTAACCATTACCGAGGCAATCCGGAAATTCCATCCGGAATACTCCGAGGCGCAATTGCAGGATCGCGATTTCCTGATCAACAAGTTACAGGCGTTGGGTATTCACTATAACGCGCGCGATGGCATAGGCGGTTTACAGTTGTCGCTGTTCGACGAAACCACCGAGCACTTGCTGTTTGAACCCACATTTATTATCGATTATCCGGCGGAAGTCTCGCCGCTGGCGCGGCGCAACGACAGTAACCCTGAAATCACCGACCGCTTTGAGCTGTATATCGCCGGGCGTGAAATCGCCAACGGGTTTTCGGAATTAAACGATCCGGAAGATCAGGCCGCGCGCTTTCAGGAACAAGCCAATGCCAAGGATGCCGGCGATGCCGAGGCGATGCATTACGATGCGGACTATATCCGCGCGCTGGAATACGGCTTGCCGCCCACGGCCGGCGAAGGCATCGGCATCGACCGTCTGGTCATGCTGTTGACCGACAGTCCGAGTATCCGTGACGTGATTCTGTTTCCGCAATTAAGACGGGAAGATTAGGGAAAGACTGAATAATTCGCCGATGATTATGCAACGGAGTTTTTATGGAGGAATGATGTTGTGTACACTATTCTAAGGAAGGATACAACGGATGAAAAATATCACCTTAAGTGCGGACGACAAACTGATTGAAGCCGCTCGTGAACGGGCTCGCGCCGAACAGACCACCCTCAACGAGCAATTCCGCCGCTGGCTGGCGGATTATGTGCGGCAGGAGCATCAAACAGAGTCTGCAATGACATTAATCGAGGAATTACGTGGACAAGTACGTACAGGCGGCCGCAAATTCACGCGAGACGAAATGAATGAGCGGTGAATTTATCGATACCAATGTTTTCATCTACCTGTTCGACGAAACCGATGAGCACAAACGTACTATTGCAGAACAACTGATTCGGAAAGCGCTGGAAACTCGCAGTGCTTGCATCAGCCATCAAGTTGTCCAGGAGACGCTCAACGTTGTGACGCGCAAACTGCCATCCCCCATGAGCGCAGAAAACGCCCGGCGATTTCTGGAACAGATCTTGACACCCTTATGGCAAATCATGCCCAGCCTGGCACTTTACCGGCGCGACCTTGATCTTCAATCGCGCTATGGCTTCAGTTTTTACGATGCTTTGATTGTTGCTGCGGCTCTCGAATCCGGCTGCACGCGTTTATACACGGAAGACTTGCAGCACGGGCAGAAAATTGATGGATTAGTAATTGAGAATCCGTTTATTGATTGAGACTGCGAAGTGGCATCAAACTCAATGGAGTCTGACCCTATTGTTTTGCTATTGTTTTGTTGGAGAAAATAATGAGAAAAATCGGAATTATTGCATCGATTCTTGGGGCGTTAATATTGATATATGCGCTTTCAATGGACACTACGGTTACATATATTTCAGGAATGGAGAGATTCGGCAAAGAGGGCTTCAATCTTGGACTTAAATCGGTTCACAATATTGGACTAATAGAGGAAAAACATACGCTGCAAATGATTGGTGGACTGGCAATCCTTGTGGGAGTGCTTCTAATAGGATTTTCAATAAAGGAGGTGACAGGCAAGAATACATCAGTAAAAGAACATTCAGATTCAGTTGATAAAAATGGGAATCCAGGAGTTGATCGAGGAGATTATGGAGTTAATGATAATAAGTTCGAAGGCGAAATGGATATTTCGTTGCCGAGCTATCAGTTATTTTTAACAAAAATTTATGAGATAGAAAAAAACAATACATTAGATAAGTATGTGCTTGGTGATCAGGTATTTGATTCATTAGAAAATGTATTGCTGGAGGCGAATCTTAAATATAAGGCTGAATTAGAAAAAGAAAATCAAAGGCTGATTAAGATTGAAGAAGAGAAGCTTGCTCAAGAAAAACTTGCCATAGAGTTAGCGGAAAAAGCACGTCAAGAGGAAGAGTTGCGACTTTTGAAAAAACAAGAAGAGGATGAGCGATTAGCTCCAATTCGTGCTGCAAATAAGAAAAAAATATCAATCGTTATTGCAATAAGCTTGGTCATGTTATCAGGTTTTTTTGTTTACTATGGAAATAAACAGGCTAAGGAGCGTGAGGCTAGAGAGTTGGCTGAAAAAATAGAGAGAGAAAGAATTGAAGAAGAAATGCGCTTGGCAGAAGAACAAAGAAAACGAACCGAGGAAAAAATTAAAGAAGAATTGAAAGTAATATTTTCGACTGGAAGCATTTTTGGCTTTAAGATAGGTGATGATAACCTGGAGCGTCTGTCAAAAGTGTCTGATAATAAGTCTGAAAAAAAAGAATTTGGCGATGAGTATTATATAAAATGTGGCAGTGATGAATGCAAAGATCTATTCAAGGATGCAGCCATAACTGAGGCTTTAAAGTCGGTGAAATTCTCCTTTTGCGTTCCTGATGCAAAGGAGACAAAAGGGCAAAAATATTTCAAAATGACAGGTTTTAAAATTGTATTTAAAGAATATCAGCAGGCAAAAGAATATAGAGAGTATTTGGCTTTAAATAAAAATCTGCCCAACCCTCCAAGCAAAGTCATTCAAAAATTCGATGCATATTCTGATCTAATTGCGTTAAATTGGAAAAAAGATACGGAAACAAGAGATTATAATTACAGGATAAGAGATATTTGCGACAATTGGCGTGGAATTTTTGGGGGGCGACCGCATAAATATTGAAACTGAAAATATTTTTTCGGTTTGATTATTCTATTTAATTTACAAACACAAAAGGGGTCAACACAAAAGGGGGCACGTCTTGACATATTTTATCTCTCATATATCAATCCACAATCGACATTTCTTGGCGAACGACGCCCCCGGATGATTTGCCGTGATTATTCTGGTCAATGAAGATCATCAGATCCCGGAACTTGATTGAGCGCCAATCGGATATGGCAAGGGATTTAATCTTCATGGACGATCCTCAAGAAGCTCAACTTCAATTAGGTGCCTGAAGGGGTAAGGGTCAGGTCGTGAAGGGGTAAGGGTCAAAGGGGTAAGGGTCAGGTCGCGAATCAAGAAAATAAGCAAGTCACAAGGGCCGCATCTTGACATCACACCACCTCCTCTTATCGATCTGAAAACATGGGGACAGGTCTAGAATCGAGAATATTCTCGCTTTCAGGAACAAGCCA
>CAZDYN010000100.1:0-7538 GCA_964509635.1 uncultured Nitrosomonas sp.
GCGCGATATCGGATGCAATCGATATACCGGTAATCGCCAGCGGCGGTGTTGGCAATCTGGATCATTTGGTTGACGGTATTCTGCAAGGCCATGCGGATGCCGTATTAGCGGCCAGTATCTTTCACTATGGCGAATTTACCGTGCAACAAGCCAAACAGTATATGGCACAGCATGGTATTGAAGTGCGGTTATAATGTTAGAATTGCTGGCGGAATGTATAACCTGACGGAAATATGACTTAATTTATGCCTCCTGATACTTGGCTTAGCAAAATCAACTGGTCTGAAGATGGACTGATACCGGTGATCGCCCAGGAAGCGGATAGCGGCAAAATACTCATGGTCGCCTGGATGAATCGCGACGCGCTCAAGCAGACCGTGGAAAAACGCGAGGCGGTTTACTGGTCGCGCTCGCGCAAAAAGCTCTGGCATAAAGGTGAAGAATCCGGTCACACGCAAAAAGTAAAAGAAATTTATTTGGATTGTGACGAAGATGTATTGCTCCTCATCGTTGAACAAACCGGCGGAATTGCCTGTCACACGGGCAGACACAGTTGTTTTTTCCAGAAACTGGAAGGCACCGAGTGGATCATAGCGACACCCGTAATCAAAGATCCGGACGAAATCTACACAAAATGACTGATACAACCATTCTCCGCCGTGTGGCGGAAACCATCGAATCACGTAAATCGGCCGACGCAAGCAGCTCATACGTGGCCAAACTGTTTCATGGCGGACAGGATAAAATACTCAAGAAAATCGCAGAGGAATCTGCTGAAACATTGATGGCCTCGAAAGATGGCGATCCCGGCCAAGTGGTCTACGAGACCGCGGATCTATGGTTTCATTGCCTGGTATTACTCGCCTACCATGGACTTTCGCCTGATGATGTTCTCAAAGAACTGGAAAGACGCGAAGGCGTTTCCGGTATAGTGGAAAAAGCATCACGGACTACGGATTAGCGTATGGATAATTGTATTTTCTGCAAAATCGCAAGAAGGGAAATTCCTTCCAACAAAACCTATGAAGATGAAGACGTTCTTGCCTTTAATGACATCAATCCCGTCGCACCGGTTCATTTCTTGCTGATCCCGAAACTGCATATTGATTCCCTTGCGGATACTCAAGATAATCATCGGGATTTATTGGGAAAAATGCTACTATTAGCCCCTAAACTGGCAAAAGAGCAAGGTTGCGAAGATGGTTTCCGCACCATTATCAATACCGGGCGTGTAGGCGGGCAGGAAGTATTTCATTTGCATTTTCATATCATCGGTGGCCGGGAACGTCTGGCTGGAATGATTCATAACGGCTAGCAAGCCATTGAAAAATGTTTTCGAGGCAGCCGATACAAGGCAAAAACAGGCGAAGAAGCGCAGTTTATGCATGATAAATGAGCATTTTGAGTCTGTTTTTAACACCGTAGCGGCAACGCAGATAGTTTTTCAACGCCTGCTAGACCAGTACTGTTCCATTTAACAGGAGATAGTAATGGGCGCATTCAGCATTTGGCATTGGATTATCGTGCTGGTCATTGTTGTTCTGGTATTCGGCACGAAAAAATTACGCAATCTGGGCAGTGATCTGGGAGGAGCCTTGAAAGGATTCAAGGAAGGCATGAAAGAATCGGAAACCGAGACGGCCACACCCCGGTCAAATCCAGTCAATGAATCAATCATAGAGGTCACGGCAAGCAAGGAAGCTTGCGCGGATACCTCCTTTAAAGCAAGCAAGCCCGCAACAGAAACCGGAAATAATCCATCCCGGCCGGCTGGCGTGAATGATCAGGTGGCGGACGCCGAGTTCAAGGACAACACACACACCAAGACTTAGATGCCCTGATCATCAGCGGAAATATCCAGCCATGTTCAGATCAACTGTTTCATCAACTCGGACTCAATCAACGGCACAGCATGTTTGATATCAGCTTTATGGAATTACTGGTCATTTCCATGGTGGCGTTGATTGTGATCGGACCTGAGCGGTTGCCAACCGTTGCCCGTACACTGGGACATCTGTATGGACGCTGCCGGAGCTTCGTGTATAGCATCAGAACCGACATTCATAATGAAATGCGCATGGAAGAACTGAAAAAAATGCAATCTTCCGTACAGGAAACGGTGCAATCCATTGAAGATTCAGTACAGCAAGGCGTGGATCACTTGAAAACGGCCATCACCGATACCGCAGCAGCAGAAAACCCGTCCGCCGGCTTACCGGCATCACAACCTGACACAGAGTCCAGGCAACCGGTTTCAGGCAGCGGCGAATCCTCACACAGCATCCTTGATAAGGAAAGAAAATAGCGGTTTATTGACTGCCTACAGGATGTTTATCGATGCCGATTCAACATAACCAATTCCATAACAATCATCATGCTTGAAGGTTCATTCCTGTCGCATTTGGTGGAGTTACGCGCCCGCATGATTCGTGTTCTGGGCGCGCTCATGATCGGCTTCCTGCCGTGCGCTTTTTATGCGCGCGAACTCTATACGCTACTGGCGCAGCCGCTGCTGGAGAAACTGCCGCAAGGCGGTCAAATGATTGCCACGGATGTAGCCACACCTTTTTTTGTACCGATGAAGGTCGCCATGATGATGGCCTTTGTCATGACGTTACCGCACACGCTGTACCAAATCTGGGCTTTTGTTGCCCCGGGACTTTATTCGCATGAAAAGCGCCTGGCGCTGCCATTGGTTTTCGGCAGCAGTCTGCTGTTCTTTTGCGGCATGGCCTTTGCATACTTTGCCGCACTACCGCTGGTATTCGAATTCATCACCTATTTCGCGCCGGAAGGCGTCGCTGTGATGACCGACATCAGCAAGTATCTGAGTTTTGTTTTGTCGATGTTTATCGCTTTTGGCGTCACTTTTGAAGTGCCGGTATTTGTCGTCATTTTAGTCAGAACAGGTGTTATCACAACCGGGAAATTAAAGGAAATACGCCCTTATGTCATTGTCGGCGCATTTGTCATTGCCGCCATTTTCACGCCGCCCGATGTCATTTCACAATTCATGCTGGCAGTGCCTCTGTGCCTTCTTTACGAAGCCGGTATATTCATTGCTGCATTGATGATGAAGAAACGTCATCAAGAAACCCAATCCGGCTCATCCAACTCACCAGAAAAAGATCATCCAGAACAAAAAGATACCTCCAGAAAAACAGACTGATCGCACGCACGCCAAGAATCAACAAGTTCAAACAGAAATCGTTATAATGAAACCAACGCGATTTTTCTCAATCCAAAAATAATTCATTATTTTGATGTATCTGCAAGGAAATCAGCGATGTTCAATAAGTACTCCGCCGCAAATTCAGTAAAACGGGTATTGGTATCCGCCATTATTCTCGGTGGCATTTCCGCTACTGGCGCATGCGCACAATCAGCACATGCCGATCAGCAGGGTCATCAACAACTTCCACGGTCACAAAGCCTGACAACTCAGCCCCTGGCCGAAAGTCCGCCAGATCTGAACCGGCCGCCAAGAATCATTCATCGCACCGGCACTGCCATTGGCGCGCCGCGGAACAGCATCAGCATTAAAAGCACAGACGCCGGAATCATACACCGGCAATCGTCTGCATCAGGATGCATCAACTGCGGCATTATCGATTTCGTTAACAAAATCGGCCAGGGTGGCAATCTCAATGCCATCGCGAGCGGGGTCGTCGCCGGAACTATTGCCCGGGAAATCATCCGCCAGACGCCACACCCGCATGGCGCAGATCATCACGGTGCGGGAGGCGGCATCCATGGCCATTACGGAGGAAACAGCACCCACCCGGGAGATCAATATCAGGTTGGTATCACCATGAACGACGGCAGACAGGCCATTATCGCTCTACCGGATGCGGCAAATTTCCATCAGGGGGATAGAGTTAAGCTGGTTGATGGCGTACTGGTACTTGATCACCAGTAACCAGCCAAGCCCGGCATTAATTGAAAAACGTCCATGAACGCCTCGCTCCGCAAACAAATTGAATTACCGATCGAAGGAATGACATGCGCCGCCTGCGCGGCACGTATCGAAAAAAATCTGAACAAGCTATCCGGTGTCCAGGCAACCGTCAATTTCGCAAATGAAAAAGCCCATGTGAATTTCGATGAAAAGCAAGTAAACACGGGCACACTGATCAATGCTATCGAAAAGGCCGGTTTTCATGTTGCGCCGCGATCGGTGCAATTGCAATTGCGCAAAATGACTTGCGCAGCTTGTGCCGGGCATATCGAAAACGCATTGCATAAACTGCCCGGTGTCACCGCCACCGTGAATGTTGCAACCGAAACAGCCAAAGTCAATTTCATACCGGGCCTGATAACTGTTGATCATCTAATCGCTGCGGTCATCAATGCTGGTTACGATGCCAGTGAAATCAACGAATCCAGTCATGCCGAAGAAAAAACGCGGCGGCTGGCCGCCTATCAGGCTGAGTTACGGCTGTTCTGGATTTCATCGGCCCTCACCCTGCCGCTGGTACTGCAAATGGGAGCCATGTTTTCGGGTCATGAAATGGACATGCTGCCTCGTTGGTTGCAATGGTTATTAGCCACGCCGGTACAATTCTGGATCGGGCGGCGTTTTTATATCGGCGGCTGGCATTCCCTGCGGGGCGGCGGAGCCAATATGGATGTGCTGGTTGCATTGGGCACCAGCATGGCTTATTTCTTTAGTGCCGCGGTTACCGCCTTTGCGCTGGATCAACATCATGTCTATTTTGAAGCCAGCGCAGCCATTATCACCCTCGTTTTGCTGGGAAAATTGATGGAAGCGCGCGCCAAGGGAAAAACCTCCGAGGCCATCGAAGCGCTGATCAGGCTGCAACCCAAAACAGCCCGCGTGGAGCGCAATGGCGAAATTCTCGAGATACCAGCCAGCAGCCTGCAAGTAGATGATATCTTCATCGTGCGCCCGGGCGAGAATCTGCCGGTCGACGGTGTCGTCATTGAAGGCGCATCCAGTGTCAACGAATCCATGCTGACCGGCGAAAGTCTGCCTGTCAGCAAGCAAGCCGGTGCAAAAGTCTTTGCCGCCACGCTGAATCAGCAAGGTTTGCTCAAATGCCGCGCCACCGGTGTCGGCGCGCACACCCAGCTCGCAGCGATCATCCGCCTGGTCGAAGAAGCGCAGGGCTCCAAAGCGCCCATCCAGCGCATGGCGGATACCATCTCGGGAATTTTCGTTCCGGTGGTTGTGGTGATCAGCATCCTGACCCTGGGAATCACCTGGTGGTTTGCTCATGATTTTGTTGCCGCGCTCATCAACGCCGTCGCGGTACTGGTCATTGCATGCCCTTGCGCGCTCGGACTTGCCACGCCAACCGCCATTATGGTCGGCACCGGACGCGGCGCGCAGGCCGGTGTGCTGGTCAAGAATGCAGCGGCACTGGAACACGCCGAAAAAATTCAAACCCTGATAGTCGACAAGACCGGCACGCTCACGGAAGGCCGCCCGGAAGTCACCGACATTGTGCCGGTTACCGCTATCAGTACGCAGGATTTATTGCGCATCGCGGCTTCCCTGGAACAAGGATCCGAACACCCGCTGGCCCGGGCTGTTCTGGATAGTGCGCAAAAACTGCAACTGTCGCTTCAATCCATTGATGATTTTTCGGCCATTACCGGCAGTGGCATCACCGCCCGTTTACATGATACCCGGTACCTGCTTGGCTCACCCGGATTCCTGGCGCAGCAAGGCGTCACCTTGGACGAAGAGCGCATCACCGCGTTGCAGATGGAAGGAAAAACCGTCATCGGCATTGCATCCACCGCCGATGATACACCCCAACTGCTCGGTTATCTGGCCATCGCTGACCGCTTGCGGGATACTTCCGTAAAAGCCATTGAGCGTCTGCAATCCATGGGTATCGAGGTGGTCATGCTGACCGGCGATAACGCCGTAACCGCAGCAGCGATTGCCAAACGTACCGGTATTACGCACTATCGCGCCGAAGTCCTGCCGCAGGATAAAGCCGCCGAAGTGGCAAAAATGAAAACCGGCGGCAAATTTACCGCCATGGTGGGTGACGGTATCAACGATGCACCGGCTTTGGCCGCCGCAGATGTCAGTTTTGCCATTGGCGCCGGTTCGGATGTTGCCATTGAGGCAGCCGATATCACCCTGATCCGTAATGATCTGATGAGTGTCGCCGATGCGATTTCCTTGTCACGCGCCACACTCAGAAAAATACGCCAGAATTTATTCTTCGCTTTTGTCTACAATATATTGGGAATTCCACTGGCGGCTATCGGCATGCTCAATCCGGTGATCGCCGGCGCTGCAATGGCAATGAGCTCGGTTTCGGTAGTCAGCAATTCACTGCTATTAAAACGCTGGCAAGCATATCATTAAAAATAAAATCATTTAAAGGAAGCCGTCACAATGCAAACCGCCACGATCAGAATTAAGGGCATGACCTGCATGGGTTGTGTCAACAGCATCAAAAACATCCTGAAAAATATACCGGGAATAGCCCAGTCGGAAGTCACTCTCGATCCTGCCCAGGCGACTATTCAGTACGATCCCGCTCATACCAGTCTGAATCAGCTCAAGGAAGCCATTATTGACGCTGGATTTGAAGTCATGGACTAACACCCGTCTACCCCATCAATCCCAATCCTCAGTGCTCCGTCCGGAAACTACTTGGCAATCGTAATACTCGGCACGCCGATGCGCGGCATGTCGGTGACGGTCATCTGAAACAACAGGAATAGCAACTGGAAGGCATCGCGGTTCCAGCGCGCGTGAGCACTGCGGGTATTCACCGCGTAATACCGGCCGTTCCAGCGGATAGAGAAGTCGGTATCGGCAGGCGGAATATCGGCAACTACGAATTCCATAGTCAGGTCAGGATTCTCGTTGCCAAGGATGGGCGGTGTTCTGGGGTCTTTCTCGACGTGATATCCCTTATCATGACCCAGTTCCTTACCGAGAAAACCGAGAATCGAATGAAAGCTTCTCAGCCGGAAAACACCGCTCATTGGCCATTCACCGCCATAATGACCGCCCCGGATGTCAAACGCGATATCGCTGACATCCCATTCACGGGCACGTTCATTGAGTTCCTCGCGCTCTGCTTCGGAAAGCGTATCGGGATCGTAGTTGGTGATCAGAACCGGTCCCAGAACTTGCTTGCGCAAGGTGAAAGTGTTGTCTTGCGCGCTGTAGCGCACGATAAATTCCTTTTGCAGCGCCTGAAAGCTATCGGAGCCCATCGAACTCGCTGGAATGGTCCATGTGTGTATCAACGGCAGCGGCTCGGCGTACAACTGGTTATGATCCTGGATCGCCGAAAGATGCAGCACCACACGGCGGAACACTTCATAACCGGCCTTATCCGGCGGACTGTTGCGATGCACGCCATGCTGCGCCGGATGCTGCAAGCGCACTTCTTGAGCCATCATGCGTAACAACAAATCGACATCAAAACGCTGATGCAGCAGTAAAGTCAGCTTGCTTTGCGAGAACGGCGTCAGCAGGCGCTTAGTGAATTCTTCTCCTTCAATCGGCACAATGCTGATGGTGGGACTTTCCGCAACAC
>CAZDYN010000101.1:0-7517 GCA_964509635.1 uncultured Nitrosomonas sp.
ATGCCTGGCGTAACACACCAATTACCCAGGGCGGCATCGGCCCGATCGATATCACCCTGGTATCGGATCTGGGCGGTGAAGTGATGAATGCGTATGGGGTAAGCCACCCGAATCATGTTGCATTGCGGGGTTCCTTCCTGATCGACAGAAAAGGCATCGTGCGCCACCAGGTGGTCAATGATCTGCCGCTGGGGCGCGATGTCGATGAAATGCTGCGCATGGTCGATGCGCTGCAATTCTTTGAAGAGCGCGGCGAGCTTTGCCCGGCGGGCTGGAAGAGCGGGGAGGCCGGTATGAAAGCCAGTCCTGAAGGCGTTGCGGAATACCTCAGCCAGCACGCGGATAAATTGTAGATCGCAAGACATGGCTGCACTGAAGGTCACTGATCCATAGAACAGAAGGAGAAAGTCATGAGCCTGGATAAAGAAAAAGCGGTTGCCTTGCTGAATCAGATCATGGAGCTCGAACTCGCCGGTGTGGTGCGCTATACACACTACGCCCTGATGGTATACGGCTTTGGCCGCATTCCTATTGTCGAATGGCTGAACAAGCAAGCCGAGGAAGGATTGCTGCATGCCCGCAAGGCCGGTGAGCTGGTCACCCTGCTGGAAGGGCATCCTTCGCTTGCCATCGGTCCTCTGCTGGAGACACATCAGCATGATGGCAGTGCGGTCTGCTCGGTTCCGGTTGGCGATATTCTGCGCGAATCACTCGC
This sequence comes from uncultured Nitrosomonas sp., assembly GCA_964509635.1. Taxonomy (GTDB): domain Bacteria; phylum Pseudomonadota; class Gammaproteobacteria; order Burkholderiales; family Nitrosomonadaceae; genus Nitrosomonas. Next base: position 716 of record CAZDYN010000101.1, read on the forward strand.
GCATGAGAATGCCGCGCTGCAAGCCTATTATCAATTACTGGAGCTGGCGCAGGGCAAATCGGTGGTGCTGGAGGAATATGCCCGCGCTTTGATCGTGGAAGAGGAGCTGCATGCCGATGCCATCAGAAAAATGCTGCGGCAGCCCTGTGCCACGACTATCGGGAAATAGATACGATTCCAAACGGTTTTCTTGTTGAACAATCCCTTTTAAGGGGCGCTATCCGGAATACGCTGAATGTGTTCCAGCCATATGGTGGCTTCGCTGTCGCTTGGCGCCCGGTAGTCGCCGCGCGGCGAGAGCGAGCCGCCGGAGCCTACTTTGGGTGAATTGGGGATGCAGCTGCGTTTGAATTGGCTGGTCTGGAAGAAGCGGCGGACGAAAACCTGCAACCAGTGTTTGATTTCATCAATCGTATACTGGTGCCGCGCGTGCTCCGGTATGCCGGGCCAGCGGCCTTGCGTCCGGTCATGCCAGCTGCAATACGCAAGAAAAGCTATTTTCTCCGGCAGATAGCCGTACCGGGTTGTGTAATACAAATTGAAATCCTGCAATTCATAGGGGCCGATGATGGTTTCCGTGCGCTGCGCGGGCTGATGGCCGGCTGCATGATCACCGGGAATCAGTTCGGGACTGATTTCCGTGTTCAGGATGGCGTGCAGAATGGGACTGACGGCATCACCGGACTGTTGCGCATCGGCCACCCAGCGGATGAGAAACTGGATCAGTGTCTTCGGTATGCCGGCATTGATGGCATAGTGCGACATGTGATCGCCAACGCCGTAAGTGCACCAGCCCAAAGCCAATTCACTCAGGTCGCCGGTGCCCAGCACCAGGGCATGATGGTGATTGGCCAGACGAAAAAGATGACTGGTTCGTTCACCCGCCTGCACATTCTCGAATGTAACGTCATAAACCGGTTCGCCTTGCATGAACGGATGGTTGAGATCGCGCAGCATTTGTTCGCAACTGGGCCGGATATCGAGCTCATGCGCGCTGCATCCGATCGCTTGCATCAGGGCTTTGGCATTGGCCAAGGTATGGCTGCCGGTGGCAAATCCCGGCATGGTATAAGCCAGAATTTGCTTGCGCGGCAACTGAAGTTGATCCATTGCACGGGCTGCGACAATCAGTGCATGTGTTGAATCCAGCCCGCCCGAAACGCCGATGACGATCTTGCGGATACCGGTATGCTTGAGCCGTTTGATCAGGCCCTGGATCTGGATATTGAAGACTTCGCCGCAATGATCATCGCGCAGGGCCGGATCGGACGGCACATAGGGAAAACGGTCATACGGCCGCTGGCAGAGCAGTTGCTCCGTATGCGGAAAATCAATGTCGAAGACAATTTCGCGAAATTGCCGCAGGTCTTCCCGGCAATGTTGCACACTCTGGCTGAAGCTGTTTTGCCGCATGCGCTCCTGTGTCAGACGATCCAGATCCAGATCGGCGGTCAATAGCTGGGAAGCGTAATGGAAACGCTCGGATTCCGCTATTAACGTGCCATTCTCATAAATCATCGCATGTCCATCCCAGGCAAGATCGGTGGTCGATTCCCCCGTGCCGGCAGCCGTGTAGAGATAGGCGGCAAGGCAGCGCGCCGACTGATTGGCTATCAGGTTGCGGCGGTATTCATGTTTGCCGATCGTGATATTGGAAGCGGAAAGGTTGAGCAGCAGGACGGCGCCCGCCAGGGCGGCCTGCGATGAAGGCGGGATGGGCACCCAGAGATCCTCGCAGATTTCCGTAAAGAAGCTGAACTGCGGTTTGTTCCGGGCCCGGAACAATAACTTCCCGCCAAACGGAATGTCATGCTGGCCGCACAATGTGATGGTATCGCGATGGGCCGCGGCAGCCGGGGCAAACTGCCGCAATTCGTAGAATTCACGGTAATTCGGCAGAAACGTCTTGGGGACAACGCCGATGATGCGCCCATGATAAACGATGGCCGCGCAATTGAAGAGCAGATGATCCACCTGTGCCGGTAACCCCACAACCGTTACCAGGTCAAGCGACTGTGAAGCTGCGAGCACCTGATGGAGCGCGTCCGTGGCGCTGTCGAGGAGTGCCTGCTGATGGAACAGATCCTCACAGGAGTATGCGGTCAATCCCAGTTCCGGAAAAACGGCCAGGCTGGCGCGCTGCCCGGCTGCTTGCTGCATCAGTGCAATGGTTGCGGCAACGTTAAATTGCGGATCCGCAACACGAACGTCGGGCACGGCAACGGCAACGCGCACAAATCCCTGATTGTATAAATTAAAAAAATCTGTGCCGGTTTGCATGGGTAACGTTTGGAATGATCAATCCGCCTATGTTAACCCGGATATTTCATCCGGACAAAGTGAGGAATCTTTGGCAATCCATATCATGGATTTCTCGCTATGCTCGAAATGACGGTTATTCAGAGTCTCCTGGGATCAGACGAGTTTCAATTCCGGAGTGTGCGGATGGCTGCCGGCCGGGCTTAATGCCGCTCGCATGGCATCGTCCGCGGTTTCCAATAAAATAAACTGCATCGCCATGCGCGTTGCTTCCGGCACATCGCGCAAATCTTTCTGGTTGCGTGCGGGCAGTAGAACTGTCCGCAGACCGGCGCGTTGCGCCGCAAGGATTTTTTCCTTGATGCCGCCCACCGGCAATACCAATCCGCGCAGGCTGATTTCGCCGGTCATGGCGACATCATGGCGTACCGTCCGGTTGGTGAACAGCGAAGCCAGCGCAATAAACATGGCCACACCCGCGCTCGGCCCGTCTTTGGGGATGGCGCCCGCGGGGACATGCAGATGCACATCGATGCCATCAAACACCGATACCGGAATATTGAGATCGCTGGCGCGCGCCTTGACCAGGGTGAGCGCGGCCTGCGCGCTTTCCTTCATCACATCGCCGAGCTGCCCGGTCAGGATCAGCCGCCCGCTGCCATTTACCCGTGTGGCTTCAATAAACAGAATGTCACCGCCCACCGGCGTCCATGCCAAACCGGTGGCGACACCGGGTAAATCGGTATGAAGCGCCAGTTCGTGCTCAAACCTTTTGGCTCCGAGAATCGCATCCAGGTCCGCGGCATCGATGCGCACCTGTTGCTGTTCACCTTCGGCAATGCGCAAAGCCGCGTGCCGCATGACCCGGCCGATCTCGCGCTCAAACTGGCGCACACCGGCCTCGCGGGTATAATCGGCGACGATGCTTTGCAGTGCCGCCGGAGTCAGCGTGCATTGTTCCTCGTGCAGGCCATTGGCTTCGCTTTGCCGTTGCACCAGATAACGCAATGCGATTTGCAGCTTTTCTTCCTGCGTGTAACCGGGCAAGTCAATGATTTCCATGCGGTCACGTACCGGCGGCGGTACATTGTCGATCACATTCGCGGTGGCGATGAAAATCACCCGGCTCAAGTCAAACGGCACACCGAGATAATTATCACGGAACGTCGAATTCTGTTCCGGGTCGAGTACTTCCAGCAGGGCAGCGGAAGGGTCGCCCTGTATGCTGGCGGTCATCTTGTCGATTTCGTCGAGCATCATGACGCAATTGCGCGCCCCCGCCTTGCGGATACCTTGCACGATATTGCCGGGCATGGCGCCGACATAGGTGCGGCGATGGCCGCGCATTTCCGCTTCGTCATGCACGCCGCCCAGCGAGACACGCACAAATGAGCGCTGCAAAGCGCGTGCGATACTCTGGCCCAATGAAGTCTTGCCCACTCCGGGCGGGCCGACAAAACACAGAATCGGCGCGCGGCCGTGGGGTTTCAGTTTTTGCACGGCGAGAAACTCAATAATGCGCTGCTTGATGCGTTCCAGTCCGAAATGATCCGCTTCCAGGATCTGCCGCGCGGCATTCAAGTCAATAGGCGCTTCCTCGGGTAGCCGCCATGGCAATTCGGTCATCCATTCCAGATAGGTATGCAGCATCGAATATTCACTGGACGCGCCGGGCATGCGCTGCAGCCGCTGCAGTTCCTTGCGCGCCTGGGTTTCGATATCCCCGGGCATACCGGCCTTGGCGATGGCTTCCGCCAGTTGCGCGATTTCCTGATCGCTCTCGCCGTCTTCGCCGAGTTCTTTCCGGATTGTTTTTAATTGTTCGCGCAGTAAATACTTACGCTCGCGGTCTTCCATCTGTTCTTTGGTGCGCTCGCCGATTTCCTGCGACAGGCGCAGCACTTCGATGCGGCGCGTCAGGATGTGCAGCACTTTTTGCAGCCGTTCCTCGATATCAATGGTTTCGAGCAATTTCTGCTTCTCGCTGATTTCGGTATCGAGCAGGCTGGCGGTAATGTCCGCCAGATCGGACGGTGCGCGCGTGGCCTGCAAGGCATGCGCGAGTTCCGCCGGCACGCCGGGCAGGAGCGAAAGAATCTCGATGGCGCGTTCGCGTAACTGCAATGCGAGCGCTTCGGTTTGCGTGGTGACTTGCGCGGATTCCTTGAGGCGTTTCACGCGGGCGGCAATGAAGGGATAGCCTTCGACAAGCTCTTCAATCCGGAAGCGTTCGATCCCCAGGCATACGGCATGATGGGTTCCGTCATCAGCCGCGATATGGCGCACCACGTTGGCGATCGTGCCGGTAAGGCATAGCGCATCCAATTCCGGATCGTCGGCCGCGGCATCTTTCTGCAGCACGATACCGATGGGTGTCTTGGATTGCAGCGCGTGCATGATGGTGGCGATCGACCGCGCGCGGCCGACGGTGACCGGCATCAGCACATGAGGAAACAGCACCACGTTGCGCATGGGCACCAATGCAATGACATCGGCAGGCAACTCGAATGGGGTAACGGCAGATTGTTCCATGGCAACTCATCCTCCAGGGATTTAATGGCGGGTCTGACGGGATATTTGAGTGCTTTGCCAGGAATTCAAGTGAAACCCGTCAATATTATTTAAGGAAACTCCGAATAACTGTCATTTCGAGCGTAGCGAGAAATCCAGGGTATCAATTGCCAAAGATTCCTCACGTTGTTCGGAATGACATATGAGAGTTATCCGGAGTTTCCTTAACGCAACCGGTCAGTGCGGGCAATTTTCCGGTTACCTGGATACTATGGGCGATGCCGCGTTTCCTTTTTTTGCTCGTACCGTACCAGTTTGGCAAGATCGAGCAATTCTTCGGACAGCAATTGCAGCGCATCGTCCAGCGTCAGTATGCCGGTCAATTCCCCGGATTCATCGACGACCGGCAGGCGCCGGATGGTTTTGCGGCGCATCAGTTCGATCGCGTCGGACGTTGCAGCGCCTTCTTTAACGGTAAACATATCCGGCGCCATAATGTCGCCGACGGTGATGACGGTTTCGTCCAGCTCGGTTGCCATAACTTCCACAACCAGATCGCGGTCCGTGACGATACCGACGGGTACCGTGCGGCCATCCGCTTTGTCGATCACAATGACCGAACCTACATGAAACTGGCGCATCAGTTTGGCTGCTTCCACGACAGGTTCGTCGCGCTGGATAACAATAACTTCACGATTGCAAATTTCACCGACTGACATCATATTTCTCCTTTGTTTTTATATGGAAAGAACGGTTGAATTCACTGCCTAACGTGACCAGTTCACGCGCAACAGATTCTCCGCCGGATTATAGTGAAATTCCAGATCACCTTGATACGCATCATGGATCGCTTCACCGATACCGCGCGCGAGGTGAATATCCGTGGTGGTGACCAGCATTCCGTTATCCTTTTCCTCCGCTGCCATGATGCGCTTCAGCGGATGTTCGGCTTTTTCTTTTTTCTCGGTGTTATGTATCAGGCTCATGATTTCATCCCGGTGCGCATGAAAAAAATCACCCTGCAAAGTCACAAAACCGGCCGGATAATGATCGTGAATGCGCTGGCAGGCCGGGCAGCTATGCTGCTGCGCACCGGCCGGTGCTTCCAGCCATTGCCACCGCCCTTTATGAAACACCGCGCTGCATTGCGGGCAAACAGCGGGTTCCGGGATCTTGCCTTTGGTTTGGTAAGTATCGTGAATGTGCTCCTGGAAAATACCGTCGTGACGATTGACCGGATGAAAGCCAGGGTGTGTGGTGTGTGTACCCATGAAAAACCTCCTCTGATGCAACGGATTTATTTTGATTTCGATGTGGCAGCCATATCCCCGCGCCCGGACGGCGGCTATCGGATAACGGCCATACTACCTGTTGCATCTTGCGCGCTTTGATAATTTTGTCAAGGGCCGCCAAAAACCGGCAAGGAATAGCCCGGATATTTCATGAATTCGCGTCAAAATCTTTCTTTTTAATCAAAAGGCAAGCGAGGGCATGTGCCAATTTATGAAATATCCGGGTTAGCACTGATTGATAAGGATTCCCTGGGCAAGAGCGAGACGAATGGGGTGGACAAGGTTAATAGCCGGTCCCGGATCGGGATAAATGTCCCGGTAAATTAACAATAAGTATCAATTATTCGGGATGAATGGCTTCTATATCGTTTACAGATACTTTGATATATTCCTGTGAGAATCAAGGAACGCCATTTTTCATCACAATCGATACTGAGAAGTTACTTAGTTTGATGCCGGACAGGATAACGTGATGCGGACTTGCTGCTTTGAGAGTCAGAATGGAATTCAATACAATTTTCCTAATTTTATGAATTATAAGGAATTAAATAGTGACGACAATTAATGGAACAACAGACGACGATGTTTTGGTTGGCACGACCTCCGGCGACGCGATATACGGAAAGGGCGGCAACGACACGCTGTATGGAGGAGGCGGATATTACAATTATTTGCATGGCGAAGCGGGCGATGATACGTATGTATTTGTGCCGGATGGAGCGTTCCAGGTTGATTACATT
>CAZDYN010000102.1:0-7422 GCA_964509635.1 uncultured Nitrosomonas sp.
ATGTCGGCGATCTGTTCCCGGGCATGAATGTGACCGGTTGCTATCAATTCAAAGTCACGCGTGATAGTGATTTGTTTATTGACGATGAAGAAATTGACGATCTGCTGCGCGCGCTGGAAGGGGAATTGCCTTCGCGGAGGTTCAGCGATGCGGTGCGCCTGGAGGTTGCCGATAACTGCCCGGATAATCTGAGCCGCTTCTTGCTGCAAAAATTTGAATTGCAGCCCGGCGATCTTTATCAGGTCAATGGCCCCGTCAATCTGGGACGCCTGCTTGCAATCTGTGATCTGGTCGACCGGCCGGAACTCAAATTCGCCGGATTCACGCCCGACATCCCCAGGCGGCTGCTCAAGAACTCCAATATATTCGATGCACTGCATAACGGCGATATCCTGCTGTACCATCCGTTCCAGTCATTTGCACCGGTTATCGACTTTCTGCGGCAGGCGGCAGCCGATCCCAGTGTGCTATCCATCAAGCAAACTTTGTATCGTACCGGCGTTGACTCAGCCGTTGTCGAAATTCTCAAGGTCGCGGCCCGTGCCGGCAAGGAAGTCACCGTCGTGATTGAACTGCGCGCACGATTCGATGAGGAAGCCAATATCGAATTGGCCAGTGAATTGCAGCAAGCCGGGGCGCATGTGGTATATGGCGTGGTCAACTATAAAACCCACGCAAAAATGATCCTGATCGTCAGAAGAGAAGGCCGCACCTTACGCCGCTATGTCCATTTGGGAACCGGAAACTATCACGCACGGACCGCGCGCTTATATACCGACTACGGTTTGCTGACCTGCGACAAAGCCATTGGCGAGGATGTCAACAAACTGTTCCATCAACTGACCGGACTGGGCCGGGCAGGCAAACTGAAGAAGCTGCTGCAATCGCCTTTTACACTGCACAAAGGCATATTGAATTACATTGAAATAGAAATCAGCGCCGCACAGGCAGGAAAAAAAGCCTGGATCATTGCCAAAATGAACGCACTGGTTGATCCGGAAATCATTGCCGCGCTCTACAAGGCCTCGCAGGCCGGCGTCAAAATCGACCTGATCATCCGCGGCATATGCTGTCTGCGCCCTGGCATCAAAGGCGTATCGGAGAATATCAGCGTGCGGTCCATCGTCGGGCGCTTTCTCGAACATACCCGCGTGTATTATTTCCATAATGGCGGCAATGGTGAAGAATTGGTATTTTGTTCCAGCGCCGACTGGATGACGCGCAACTTGCATTACCGCGTGGAAGTATGCTTTCCCATCGAAGAAAAACGCACCAGTGATACCGTCATTGAACACGGGTTACTTAGCTACCTCTCGGACAACATGCAAGCCTGGTTATTGCAAAGCGACGGCTCGTACAAACGCTTAAAACCCGGCACCGCCAAACCACGCTCGGCGCAGCAGCTTATCCTGGAACATTATTGTGACTTGACTTAGCAGTCCGTTGGGAAACATTTCCGAAGCAACCGATACAAGACAAAAACAGGCGAAAAAGCGGCGTCATAAATGAGCATTTTGAGCCTGTTTTCAACAGCTTTCCCAAGGCGATCTGAACCTTATGCAAAATCCATCATGTCTCGAGTAGTTATTGCTACCAATTGAGAAAATCCGCTCTCGCCTTCTCACTTGGTTCACTGCGATTGTTCAGGTCCGGCAGATTTCTAAAAAATTTGCAATCGCGACAAATTCCTCCACCATCAAATTTTCTGCGCGTAATCCAGGATCGATGCCTAGCGCGCTAAAATCATCAGTTTCCAGATATGGGCGCAGTGTGTTGCGCAGCGTTTTGCGGCGTTGCGAGAATGCAGCCGCGACAATTTGTGCAAACAACGCCTCGTCTTTCGCTTTAAGCATCAATGGATGACGCGGGATCATGCGTACGATGGCCGATTCGACTTTAGGTATGGGGCGGAAAGATTCCGCCGCAACGCTGAAGACATACTCCATATCAAAGCGGTACTGCAACATGACGGAAAGCCGTCCATAATCGGCAGTCGCCGGTAGCGCCACCATGCGTTCGACAACCTCTTTCTGCAGCATGAAATGCATATCGAGAATGTGTTCCGGAAATTGGCTCAGGTGAAACAGTAGCGGCGTTGAAATGTTATAGGGCAGATTGCCGGCAATGCGCAGCTTGCCGCCCAGGGAGGGAAAATCGAATTTCAGCGCATCGCTGGCATGAATAGTCAGCTCCTCCGGCGTAAATTCCTTTTCCAGCCTGCTGACGATATCGCGGTCAATTTCCACCACGTCCAGATGACCGGCAGCTTGCAGCAAAGGACGTGTCAGCGCGCCCAGACCGGGACCAATCTCAATGATCCGGTCACCTTCCCGCGGATAAATTTCGGCGATGATTTGCGCAATAATCTGCCGGTCGACCAGAAAATTCTGACCGAAACGTTTGCGCGGGCTATGGTGCATAACGGAGGAACGCTGCCTGATTTTTCGCCAATTGCGCGGCCATTTCAATCGCCGCCAGCAAGCTGCCGGCATATGCGCGCCCTGTCGCAGCCAATTCCAGCGCAGTGCCATGATCAACCGAAGTGCGGATGATGGGCAGCCCCAACGTGACATTGACACCGCCGCCAAAACTGGCGTGCTTCAGGACCGGCAATCCCTGGTCATGATACATGGTGAAAATGCAATCATAGTGCTTGAGCTGTGCGGGACTGAACAAGGTATCCGCCGGAACCGGGCCAGTCAAACGCATGCCTCCGGCGCGCAGTTTGTCGAGCACGGGAATGATGACATCGATCTCCTCCCGGCCCAGATGACCGGATTCACCGGCGTGCGGGTTGAGCCCCGCAACGGCAATATGCGGATCTTCCAGCATAAAGCGTGTGATCAGATCACGTTGAATAATACGCAGCTTGCTTTCGATCCTGTCCGCCGTGATGGCCGCCGCCACATCTTTAAGCGGCAAATGCGTGGTCGCCAGCGTCACGCGCATATTCCCGCCCGCCAGCATCATGACAACCGGGCTATGCGTCAATTCCGACAAATACTCCGTATGCCCGGTAAACGGAATGCCGGCATCGTTGATTACGCCTTTATGCACCGGCGCCGTCACCATGCCGTCAAATCGACCGGATTGGCAGCCTGTCACGGCACGTTCCAGCATGGCCAGCACAGAACGCGCATTCGCAGGATGCAGTATTCCCGGCAACGCCGGCTGCGCCAGCGGCACGTGCAAGAACTGCAAACTGCCTGCTTTGTGTTGAACCGGTTCCGTTACTGCAACATCGATCAATTCCAGCGGAAGCTTCAGTTGCCGTGCACGCGTGAGCAATAATTCACCATCCGCGATCACCACCAGCTTGCATGACAGCGGTTGCTGCGCGATTTGCACACATAAATCGGGGCCGATTCCCGCCGGCTCACCGGCGGTCAATGCCAGCGTTGGAATAAATGTATGACTCATCATGGCTCTTCATCCAGACGGTATTCCACATAAGCCTGATCTCTTAATTGCCGCAACCACTCCTGAATGACCACATCGGATTTGCGCGTTCGTATAGCCTGCCGCGCCGCCTGCCGGCGCCGGTCGAGGCTGATATCCTGGGAGCGGCGTTCCAGCACCTGGATCAGATGCCAGCCAAATTGCGTTCTTACCGGATCACTGACCTGACCGGGTAGCAGCGCGTTCATGGCCCGTTCAAAATCAGGCACGGTATCTCCCGGCGAAAGCCAGCCAAGATCGCCGCCGGATGATGCGCTGGCATCCTCGGAATAGAGTTTGGCGGTTTCTTCAAAACTCTCGCCTCTGTCCAGCCGTTCCTTGATCTGATCTATCCTTTGCCGGCCGTCGTTTTCAGAGGTCAGTTCGTTGATCTTTACGAGGATATGGCGGGCATTCGTCTGATCGATGATAACGGTCGCCGTTTCCTGGGCGCGTCTGCCGAGCAGTTTGAAAATATGAAAACCGCTCGGGCTTTGCACCACTGGCGTTAAATCTCCCGGCTGCATGGGGGTCAGCATTTCGGCAAAGGTCGGCCCCATTTGCGTGATCGGGCGCCATTCGATAATTCCGCCGCTCTTGGCATCCGCAGCATCGGAAAATTCCGCCGCCACTTGCGCAAAGTCGGCCCCTTCCTGAAGCTTTGCCAGCGCCATTTCAGCACGTTCGGCTCGTTGCTGGATTTGAGCGGAATTCATGTTTTCCGGGACTAAAATCAGTATATGCGCAAGACGGTATTCATCCTGACCCTCGGCGGATGTTTCCTGCGTGTGCAGGAAATTATCCACTTCCCCCTCGGTCACATTGACCTGATGCTTAATCTCCCGCTCCTTCAATCGCGCCATGATCATTTCCTCGCGGATTTCATCGCGGAACTTGCTATAACTGACACCGTCATTTTCCAGCACCACATGGAATTCCTGCAGGGACAAGTTATTATCTTCAGCGATACGTTGAATCGTTTCATTCAATTCGCTTTCGCTGACCGTCAACCCGACCTCCTTGGCATGCTGCAACTGAATATGCTTGGTGATGACAGACTCCAGCACCTGATTCTCCAGCGCAGGCCGGTCAGGCACCTGAATACCTTGCTGTTGCATCCGGGCAATGGTCAATTTGATGGCATCATCCAGTTCCTGCCGGGTAATAACATCTTCATTGACAACCGCGACGATATGATCAATCGGTTTCGGAGCCGGTATATAGGCCAGTTCTTGCGCGGTAGCGGGGGTCGCGACGAAGACGATCAGCAGCAGGAAGATGCAAAAACAGCTCCCGCCTGGGAATCGCCGCTGGGCGGAGTAGCGTATAGAATCCATTGAAATCATGTCATTGATGATCTATCTGAGCGGTCAACAGCGGTTTCCGGGTTTATGCATTGCGGGCGATACACGGTGAATACCCAGCCGGGCCAATAATCAGTGAACGCTGGCATATCCGGGAATACTTTGCTGCAACACCTGCAATGGGTTATTGCCGATCCCCATGAGTCCTTTCAACTCCAGTTGCACGAAAACCGCAGTCGTGGTGGTTTGTGTCGCTGTTGTCAGGCGCTGCATGACAAGCCGCAAAGCCCAGCAACACGCGTTATACTCAAATCCTGCCAGCCCGGCCAGGATTTTGTCATCCTTCAGCGAATAATTTACCCGCGCCACGCCATGCCAGTTCCCGTTGATAGGCCACTGGAATGACGTATCCACCTGCTCCAGCACATCCCGCGTAAACCGGTAACCCAGATTCAGCACCTTGCCGGTATCCGGCTGATAACTGATACCGGTACGCACTTTCTCAATCCACAATTTGGATTCGTCCATTTGTATATTGGAATCGGTACTCACATGCTGCGACAAACGCCCTGAAATGGCGGCAATAAAGTCCGATTTTCCGCTGGTGACTTGCGGCGGAAGCAGCAACACCCTGGGGTCGTTAAAATTAACCTGTTGCCCCACGGCAAGCCGCAGCCGTTCGATCCCCGTTTCCTGTTCAACAAAACGGGATGTCAACGCGACGGTGACCCGGTTGGCATCATTAAAGCGGTCACTACCGCTGAATCGATTCTCGGTGAGCATTTGCGCAAAACTAAAATCGTTCACTGCGGAATCAAAATTCGGTAAATAGCTTTGATTGCGGTGTGGCGCATAGACATAAAACACACGCGGCTCGAGCGTCTGGACAAAACTTCTGCCGCCCAGCTGCATCGGGCGATCGAATGCAATCCCGCTATCCACGCTGAAAACCGGAACGGTTCGGTCCACGTTTTCCCCTTTCGTATCAACCGGCGCGGCCAGATTATAGTGCGTGTAGTGCAAGCCGAATTTAGGCGTGATGTAGCCAAATTCGTTACGCAACGGCACACTGACACTGGGATAAAAAACCAAGCGGTTGCCATCAACGAGGGTGGGATGATAAAAATTCGTCCAGCTGCTTTGCAGCTCAAAATCCATTTTCCCCACATTATGCTTGAGCGCATTCATGGAAAAATGGGGCAATCGTTCATAAGGGGAAACAAACAGCGCTAATGGATCCTGGATGGTTTGGAAACGTTGCGCAAACCCGGTGAAATTCAGCGCGCCATCCTTGCCCAGCCGGCCGTTATACGTCAGCCCGCCTTGTTGCGACAGGTTGGTCAAGCTGGTCTGCGCCAGATTGGGAGTCAATTCACGGAAATAGCGATCGTCGGATACCTGATTGTAATTAAGAAACCCCTGCCAGCCTTTACCGATATTTTGCGTATGCGTGTATAAGATACCCCAGCGGGTTCGATCGGTATTGATGTCCTGTGGCAGGATGTCATATAACAAATGGCCATTCATGTTGTTATGGCCCATATACCGCAACTCGTTACTCAGCATAAAACCGCGCTCGGTCATGATACGGGGGGTAATGGTGGCATCAATGTTCGGCGCGATATTCAAATAGACCGGCACGCCCATATCAAAACCGGTACGCACGTTATAACCGGCAACAGGCGCCAGCAATCCGGATTTACGTTTTCCGCTATAAGAAAAATCTATCCAGGGTGAATAAAGTATTGGCGTATCCTTGAACATCACGCGGACATGACGCGCGGTACCGATTTCCTGTTTATTATCAATTTCCAGCTCCTTGGCACGCAGGTACCAGTCATGATTACCTTCGGGACAGGTGGTGTACTGGGTTTCCTTCAGGCGGTAGTTATCCTTGCCTTCAAGTAACAAAATACTGCCTTCACCACGCCCCTTGCCTTCTTTCATGGAATAGCGCGGCTCCGTCAAATAGCCCTCTTCCGTTTGCAGATTCAGCTCAAGCCGCTTGCCTTGCAGAATATCCTTGGGTCTTTCCAGGCGCACATTACCTTCAACTTCGGCATCTTCCGTCTGTTCATAGTATCGCATGCGATCCGCTGTCAGAACATTATCACCGAAATGCAGCACGGCATCTCCGGTCGCTTCGACTTCCTGTTTGTAATAACCGCTAATACGGTCCGCTTCGATCAGCACCGGTTTCTTTTGCGGTTTGACGACCGGTTTCTGCTCGCCCTCGGATTGCACATGCAATCCGGCCCCCCATACAACGGGCGGTACCAGCAGCAACAGGGTCAAGATGAACAGTTTCCGGAAAACAGCGTGCTTAAACAACTTATCCCTGCTTCCGGTATTGTAAATTAATCGATTGGCTTAATCGCATGAAGCGAATCGAATTGAAATTGCAGTGAATCTGCATATCCCGATAATGCCTCTCAAACTGATTCAATTACCCTCGCTCCCTATTCCTTATCCATCCAACGGTGAATCATGTCCGTACCCAAGCAGTTGTTTGATTCAAATTTACGTGGCATTGTACTATTTCTTCCGGCAGGTTATCCATAAAAAAACAGGATTTTAGATTGAAAAACAACCCCGTCTCAGCTATCTGGCGCGAAACATGAAATATACCGCGCCCACCATGCACAATGCAGCCCACACATAATCCAGTTTGAGCGGTTCC
>CAZDYN010000103.1:0-7361 GCA_964509635.1 uncultured Nitrosomonas sp.
TAAGTCAAACCATTCAACCAGTTGTTCGCGGCTGAAAATTTCTTCATCGCCATGCGACCATCCCAATCGCGCCAGATAGTTCAGCAAGGCTTCGGGCAGATAACCATCATCGCGGTATTGAGTAACCGAAACGGCGCCATGCCGTTTGGACAAACGCTCACCGTTGGCACCCAGTATCATCGGCACATGCGCATATTCCGGCAAGGGCGCACTCAGCGCCTTGAGGATATTGATCTGGCGCGGCGTATTATTGACGTGATCGTCACCGCGTATGACGTGCGTGATATTCATGTCGAGATCGTCAATTACCACGCTGAAATTATAAGTCGGCACGCCGTCGCTACGCAGTAACACCAGATCATCCAATTCATTGTTGGCTACCGTAATCCGCCCCTTGATCTGATCATTGAATGCTACATGACCTTCCAGCGGGTTTTTTAACCGGATGACCGGTTTTACACCGGCGGGCGGAGTTTTTTTGGAATCACGCCAGCGGCCGTCGTAGCGCGGTTTCAAACCGGCAGCCAATTGCTGCTCGCGCATTTGCTCCAGCTCCTCCTTGGTGGCGTAACAATAATAAGCCTGATTATTCTGTAACAATTGCCCGGCAACTTCATGATAACGCGCCAACCGCTGCATCTGATAAAAGGGCCCTTCATCGTAATTCAGCCCAAGCCAATCCATGCCGTCCAGAATCGCTTGTATGGATTGCTGGGTTGAACGTTCCAGATCGGTATCTTCAATGCGCAGAATGAATTGTCCGCCATGCCTGCGCGCGTAGGCCCAGGAAAAAAGCGCGGTGCGTGCGCCGCCAATATGAAGATAACCGGTCGGACTGGGTGCAAAACGTGTACGTACCATCATGATTGTTATGTTGCCTGTTATACCGAGTGTGGGAAATGAGATAGTTTACGCGATTCTGCCAAGACAGTGTTTCTTTTGCCAGGGATTGCCGCGGGGGAATATGTTGATGGCCGTATGCAGCCCAAAGCCGATTATAATATGCGCCATCCAATCCAAATGGTTTTCTACCCAAATGACAATAATACTAAAACGTTTGCGCAATGACAGACTTGATTCATGATCTGATTTTTGCTGCCGCCGAACGGTCGCCGCATGCTGAAGCCTTGTGTTATCAGGATCAGCGCATGAGTTATGCGATTCTGGCCGGGGCGGTTGCGGCAACCGCCAACGGTTTGCACGCGCTGGGTTTAAGCCGTGGCGAGCGCGTGGCGGTTTATCTCGAGAAACGCTGCGAGGCAGTGATTGCATTATTTGCCGCGGCGGCGGGTGGCGGGGTGATGGTTCCGGTGAATCCGGTGCTGAAGCCGGAACAGGTGGCTTACATTCTAATGGATTGCAATGTCAGGATATTCATCACTTCATTGGAGCGATTGAAGCTGCTGCAAACGGTTCTGCCGCTTTGTCACGACTTGCATGCCGTGATTGTGGTGGATGCGAAGCGTGGTGATCTGCCGGTTATTGCCGGGCTTATTGTCATCAGTTGGGAGGCGGTTTCCACTGTAAATAAGGCTTGCCGGGTATTTTCGATGATCGATAGCGATATGGCGGCGATTATTTATACTTCGGGCAGTACCGGTAAACCTAAAGGCGTTGTACTGTCACACCGGAATTTGCTGGCTGGCGCAAAAAGTGTTGCACAATATTTGCGCAACCGGCCGGATGACCGGATTCTGACCGTGTTGCCATTGAGTTTCGATTATGGATTGAACCAGCTCACGACCGCTTTTTATGCCGGCGCAACCAATGTCCTGATGAATTATCTGTTGCCGCGCGACATTATTCGCATCGTTACCGAGCAGCAAGTCACCGGACTTGCTGCTGTGCCGCCATTATGGATTCAACTGGCGCAATTGGATTGGGGAAAAGCCTCCGCTCTGCGCTATATCACCAATTCAGGCGGCACCATGCCGCGCACGACGCTGGACCAATTGCGCAGTATTTTGCCGGCTACGCAAATTTTCCTGATGTATGGTTTTACCGAAGCTTTCCGTTCGACCTATTTGAATCCGGAAGAACTGGAGCGGCGTCCGGATTCAATCGGCAAAGCGATACCGAATGCTGAAGTGCTGGTATTACGGGAAGATGGTTCGCATTGCGCGCCGGGCGAGCCCGGGGAATTGGTGCACCGGGGCGCTTCGGTTGCGATGGGTTATTGGAATGATGCGGAAAAGACCGCGCTGTGCTTTAAACCGGTTAAGGCGCGTCAAACCGGATTGCCGTTTGCGGAAATCGCAGCTTGGTCGGGTGATACCGTGCTGATGGATGAAGAGGGATATCTGTACTTCATCGAGCGCCGTGATGAAATGATCAAAACCTCGGGTTACCGGGTCAGTCCCACCGAGGTGGAAGAGGTCGTCTATGCCACGGAATGCGTTGCAGAAGCGGTTGCTGTCGGTGTTCCGCATCCCGTGCTGGGACAGGCTATTGTGGTGATTGTGACGGCACGGAAAGGCATCAGAGCGGATGAAGAAATCTTGTTGCGTGCATGCAGGCAGCGTTTGCCGGCGTATATGCTGCCGAGTCATATTGAAGTGCGTGAAGGCAGCCTGCCGCGTAATCCGAACGGGAAAATAGACCGCAAATCGCTTTCCCGGGAAATGCAATATTTATTTATGAGTATTGATCAATGAGCAATTTACCACCGGAGCATGCACCGCTTGTCCAGTTTCCCGTGCAGAATGACTGCCTGCAAGTCGGCGGTATTGCATTGACTCGATTGGCGCAGCGTGTTGGTACTACGCCTTTCTATGCCTATGACCGGCATAAAATAACCGAGCGGATTGCCTTGCTGCGCCAGTATTTACCTGACGGAATGCTGTTGCACTACGCGATGAAAGCCAATCCTATGCCGGCTGTGGTGCAGCATCTGGCGGGTTTGGTTGATGGCATGGATGTGGCCTCGCTTGGCGAGATGCGCGTAGCGCTGGATACCGTCTTGCCTGCGGATAAAATCAGTTTTGCCGGACCTGGAAAAAAAGAGCATGAGTTGCGTAGCGCGATTGCCGCAGGTGTTGTTCTGAATGTCGAATCCGGGCAAGAACTGGAGTCGATCGCGCAACAGGGAGAGTATCTGGGAATTACGCCTGTCGTCGCTATTCGCGTTAATCCGGATTTTGAACTTAAGTCTTCCGGAATGAAAATGAGTGGCGGACCCAAACCATTCGGTGTGGATGCGGAACGCGTACCGCAGATGCTGGCGCGGCTGGGTGCGCTCGGATTGGATTTTTCCGGTTTTCATATTTTTAGCGGCTCACAGAATCTGAACGCGGCAGCGCTTCAGGAGTCGCATGCAAAAACCCTCCAGCTGGGTATCCGGCTCGCTGCATATGCGCCCTCGCCGGTGCGGGTGTTAAATATCGGCGGCGGTTTGGGCGTGCCTTATTTTCCCGGCGAACAAGCACTGAATCTTCCCGCCATTGGTGAGAATTTGCAGCGCCTGATGCCGGAAGTCATGCGGCAATTGCCGCATGCCCGGATTGCAATTGAATTAGGCCGGTATATGGTGGCGGAAGCAGGTGTTTATGTCTGCCGGGTTTTGGAACGGAAAGTGTCGCGCGGGCAAATCTTTCTTGTGACCGACGGCGGATTGCATCATCACTTGGCGGCTTCCGGTAATTTCGGCCAGGTCATCCGCAAAAACTATCCTGTCATTATCGGGAATAAAGTTCGCGGCACCGAAAGGGAAGTCGTGTCCGTGGTGGGGCCGCTATGCACACCGTTGGATATATTGGCTGATCAATTGCCAATGGCTAAAGCGGTTGCGGATGATCTGGTCGCTGTTTTACAGTCGGGCGCTTATGGCTTGACTGCCAGTCCGATAGCCTTTCTCAATCATCCTGCTCCGGTCGAAGTATTGGTTTAGCAGGCTGAGAAATGTTTTCGAGCCGGCCGGTACAAGGGAAGAACGGGTGAAAAAGTGCAGTCTATGTGTGACAAATGAGCATCTGAGTCTGCTCTTGGCACCGTGGTGGTAACGCGGATAATTTTTCAACGGCCAGTATTCTCATTACATCCAGGCTCGCCGCGCCATGTCTCGATAGTATGTTGTTTATTGTGCACAAGCCGGTGTTTTTAGTGTAATTGTTATATTAAATGATAAAGACGGGTTGAATATTTACTTTGAATATACTTAAATGATCGCTGCAACTAGCTCACATTACATATTGAATGAAAAAGCATTTGCTTCATGGATTGTAAAATTGGAAATGTACCGGAGTTCCCGCTCTTTTCCGGAGATGGCAGCGCGTAATCGCGGTTTACTATTTCCGTTATATTTTATAAACAAATATATTATTACTCTGCTTTTATAGATGGCTAAGAAATAATTTAAGTGATTGTTTGAATATAAGTATAACTGAATACTTATAAATATTCTGGGTGATTCTATGAGTGACTTGTATAAAAACTATCAAAAGTTTTTCGAGATTGTAATAGCAGATACAGCGGAGTTACTTGAGAATGTTTATAGGATCCGGTATCAGGTTTTGTGTGTAGAGAAACGTATACCTGGGTTTGATCCCTCGCTTTACCCGGATCAACTGGAAAAGGATAATTATGATAGCCATTCTTCCCACGTTCTTTTGCGGTTTCGCCCGACGGGTGCCTTTATAGGTACGGTGCGTTTAGTGTTATTTGACTTGTCGCATCCTGAGAAATTATTTCCAGTTGAATCATACGCTCCGTTGGATCCTGCACTCTGTGATATTGAAAGATTACCGCGCCAGCAAGCTGCCGAGATTTCCCGTTTTGTTGTTGTCAGTCAGTTTGACCGGCGTGAAAGCGATCGCCGCAAAGGTGACCGGTGCAAACAAGAGGACCCTATTCAGGGTGACAAACGGACTACACAAGAACGGCGGACTGTGGATCGCCGCTCTACGCCGCATATAGCAC
Organism: uncultured Nitrosomonas sp.; assembly: GCA_964509635.1. GTDB lineage: Bacteria > Pseudomonadota > Gammaproteobacteria > Burkholderiales > Nitrosomonadaceae > Nitrosomonas. The sequence goes on from CAZDYN010000103.1 coordinate 4,915, forward strand.
TGATACTTATGGCGGGTGTTGTGCGTGTTTCAACTAAATATCATATTAGAAGCTGGATATCCGCAATGGAGCCGGCTTTGAACAGGCTGCTAAGTTTTTACGGTTTAAACTTTAACCCAGCCGGTCCGCCGGTTAATCATCATGGTATTCGCCGGCCTTATCACGTAAAAGTAGAGGATGTATTAAATAGGATGTACAAAGAGCATCATGATGCTTGGGAAGTTATAACCGACGGTGGCGAATATAATCCCCTTCATATTAACTAATGGAATAACACCGGATCAGGAATCTGTTTCTTGAATTTATTTCATTTTTCAATACGAATTCAGTCATTAGGGCATTGCTTGTCAAAAATCGGCGCCTGTACATGCTTTGCTTTAACGCTGTATCTTCTGAGCGCAGGCGCTGAAGTCAGGGCGGATGATCACTTTGAAATTGTAACCAACCGCGGGGTCAGCGAGAAGACACTCTCGGCCAATTCATTGCGAGCTATTTTCAGTATGCGTTTGAAAACCTGGTCTGACGGTACCAAGATCAGGGTTTTTGTATTATCCGATGAAGACCGGTTGCATCAAATCGTTTCCAAGGAAAAGCTGAACGTATTTCCTTATCAATTAAGATCCAATTGGGATCGCTTGGTATTCTCAGGCACAGGTCAAGCGCCGATTAAAGTCAATACCACTGAAGAAATGCTTGCCAAGGTTGCCGGCACACCTGGAGCGATAGGTTAGTTATGGAGAGCGGATATTAATGAAAATGTTAACGTGCTTGAGATAAAGTAACTATTTAATAAGCTCTTGCAGGTGGATGGCCAGAGGAGGGGTCGTGCTGTTTGCCGCCGGCAATATTGCTGTTCAAGCCCAGGAACTCAAACAATCCGAATCTGCCAAGCCTTCTGCCAAATGGTTTCAAACAACAGAATTGCCTGCACAAGCTTTAGAAACCGAAACGCCTGCCAGTATCAAGGTCAAGGAAAAACCTGGATTGGTAGGCACCGCGATGAAGCTGCTGCGTTCAACAGACCGCCCCGGAGATTTTCAAATCCATGGCTTTGCCAGTCAAGCTTATATCACGACTTCGGATAATGATGTTTTTGGGAATAGCGATAATGGCGGTAGCTTTGGTCTTACAGAAACCGGACTTAATGCTTCCGTACGGCCGTTACCCCGGTTGCAAATTTCTGCACAAGTGCTATCACGCCGTGCGGGTGAGGGTAATTCAGGAATGCCGCGTCTTGATTATGGTTTTCTGGATTACCGGCTGTATTCCCACGAAGTGAACCAGTTTGGTATCCGGGTCGGCCGGTTAAAGAATCCATTCGGTTTTTATAACGACACCCGTGATGTGGCGTTTACCCGTCCTGGCATTTTGCTGCCGCAGTCGATTTATTTTGATCGCACACGCAATTTGGGCCTCTCGGGAGATTCCGTGCAACTCTATAGTGAAACCGCAGTTGCCAGTTTGGGTACGATTTCTACGCAATTTGGCGTATGGCTGCCAATTGTAAGTGACAGAGACACGGAACTGTCAATCCTTGGCGCTTTGCCAAGAGGACAACTGAACCGGGAAGTATCTTATATTGGCCGCGGAATTTTTGAGACGAATGATAAGCGTATTCGCCTTGGTGTCAGTGGAATATGGCTCAATACATCGTATGATCCCGAGAACAGGTCAAATGATCCAGTAGGTTCCGGAGCATTTCAATTTAGCCCTGTTTATTTTTCTGCGCAATATAATGCGGAACGGTGGAGCTTAACTTCCGAATACGCCATACGCCACCTGAAATATGATCATAATTTCGGCTTGGATAATACGGGTAAAAAGAGCAATCCGGTAAATGGCTTAAATGTTTTTGGCGAGAGTTTTTACTTTCAGGGTGAGTATCGGTTTACGCCAAAATGGGAAGGTATCGTACGTTATGATGTGCTCTTTACCGATCGATCAGACCGGGATGGAAGCCGCAGTGCCGTACCACATTCCCGTTTTGCCAAGGATATTATGGTCGGTTTGCGCTGGAATGTTACACCTGAGTTTATGTTGCGCGCCGAATATCATCATGTGAACGGAACGGGATGGCTTTCGAGACTGGACAATCCGGCAAGTGAAGGTCCATTGAAACAGCACTGGGATCTTTTTGCGATACAAGCTTCCTATCGCTTCTAATCATAAAATCTGATGGATAATCATTCCGGGGATAAATTGGGAAAAATGTCTATGGTTCCAAGCCATAAAGAACGCAGGTTCCGTAGCTTGAGGTGGAAAATCTCGTTGAGCAGTAGTTTGATTCTACTGGCGGTTGTGATGTTGTTTTGTTTTATCAGCTATCTGGGTTTAATGGCTAACTTCGACAATCAGCGGGAAATTGAATACCGGCGCTATTCCAGGGAAGTCAACAGCCTGATTAAAAATACATCACAGAATTTATTTCAGCTCGCGGAGATGATTTC
>CAZDYN010000104.1:0-7359 GCA_964509635.1 uncultured Nitrosomonas sp.
TACGAAAACAGCGAACTGCCGAAGTGATTGAGCAAATGCGCCAAAGCCGGGCTCAGCGAATGATTATATTCCGGGCTTACCATGACATAACCGTCCGCTGCCGCGATTTTGTCCGCCAAGGTTTGGAGTTGAGCGGGCGCTTTGCCTCGCGCGTATGCAAAGTGCGGTTTGAATATCGAGCCAAGATCAAAATCCAGTGGATCGATCAACTCTACTGAAATGCCGCCCTGGTGAAGCTGTGACACACAAGCCCTTGCGACTCTCAGACCCAGCCGGGGAGGGTTGGGTGGCGTGCTGTTTCGGATTGTGCCAAGGAAAATCAGGAATTTCATGGATATTCTGAATATTTTTCAAAATGGGTATAAAGGTTGAAATCACCGACCTGTGCGGCTTCTTGAGCAGATCTGATGGAATGAAGGGTTAGACACTTCATGTAAATGCGAGTGTTAACCTTGAACGTGACATGTACTCATCAAGAGTTCCAAGTGAATCGAATATCTGTGCGATGCGATAGTCAAATGGCAGCACTTCAGTGAGCTTTCCGTCAATTCCGCGTTGTCGTGGGAGTGGCAACATTGCACGCCCTCCGTCGACGGAAACCAGAATATTCCGGGAGACGTGGGTCGCAGCATAGTAAATGTCGCACCAATAGCCCGTAGCGTGGGGATCAGGATGCCGATTTGCCCATTCTTCTTGGAAGTTTCCGCACTGCTTTCCTTCCTCTAAGTAGTTGATTATCAGCCTCAGATTTACGTCTCTCTTATTCACTGCGACGGAAGATGTGTCGGTTGATACTCTCTCCCATTCTTCCTGCGTTTCGCAGTCTCGAATTGTTTTTTCGATGTAACTTAATGATGGTGTGCCAGTGAATTCTCGTTCGGTCGACGTAGCATGCGGTGTAGTTTCGAGTACGAGCCTTATTGCGTTGTAGAGCTGGTCGGCCAAAGTTTTCTTTGTTTCGCTGACTTTCGTTTTATCTTCAAGATCAGATTCTGTTAGGGAGTATTGAATCGGCCAACGCTTGTGCGATAAGTCGAATGGCAAATGACTGGGTTCTCCAGATGCCGTATTCATTACGGAAATAACCCTTGAGTCGCTAATTGCACTGAATGCGTACCCTAATTCGATAAGAACGTTTGGGTTTGGCGACTTTTTCTCTGACTTGCTCTGCGAGGAAAGTGTCAAGTCCGCGACAAAGACTACGGTTTCGCGAATTTTGCTGAAGATCGTGTTAGCGATATCCGGCGTGCCAGGAATACCGATAGTATCGTGATCGAGGCGGATTGCCTCGTCCATATCTACATCCATATTTAGCTTTTTCAGAGCTTGAAGGAGGCAGTCTCGGATGAAATACCTGTTGGCTTTCGGGGGGGAGTCGCTTTGCCAAGAGTAAAAGATTGATCGGGCCATGACTGATGGGATCTAATGTGATATATACGACATTATTTGTCCAATAATATTTAGCAGGTGTCGTGTAATCATGGTTAAGAATCGATATCTTGTTGTTAAAACTTATTAAAGTTTATAGTAATCAGGCAAATTGTGTCAGCAAATACAACTTTACTGCCAGCTTACAGCAAAAAGACGGTCGCCAACCCCAGAAAAATAAAGAACCCGCCGCTGTCCGTCACGGCAGTGATCATTACGCTGGAGCCGATGGCCGGGTCGCGGCCGAATTTGCGCAGGGTCAGCGGGATCAGCACACCCAGTAACGCCGCGAGCAGCAGATTCAGCACCAGCGCCAGGGTCATGACCAGACCGAGTTCGGCGTTCTGGTAAATGGCAAAGGTGAACAGGCCGACGATGGTTCCCCAGAGCAGGCCGTTGACGATGCTGACGCCGACTTCCTTGGTGATCAGTTTCCAGGCGCTGCTGGTGTTGATCTGATCCAGCGCCAGCGCGCGCACGATCATGGTGATGGTCTGGTTGCCCGAGTTGCCGCCGATGCCGGCGATAATCGGCATCAGCGCGGCGAGCGCTACCAGTTTTTCGATGGAATCTTCAAACACACCGATGACGCGGGAAGCGATGAAGGCGGTGACCAGATTGATCGCTAGCCAGACCCAGCGGTTCTTGACGCTTTTCAAGACCGGCGCAAAGAGATCCTCTTCTTCGCTCAAACCGGCCAGATTCAGCGCTTCATTCTCGGCCTTGGCGCGGATAAAGTCGATCACGGTGTTGACCGTGACGCGGCCGAGCAATTTGTCGGTGTCGTCCACCACGGAGGCTGAAACCAGATCGTAGCGTTCAAATGCGCGGGCCGCCTGCTGGGCGACATCGTCCGGGTGCAGCTTGATCATTTCCTTGGTCATGACATCGGCAACCAGGGTATCCGGGTCGCTGACCAATAACCGGTTGATCAGTAATACGCCTTTTAACTGTTCGTTCCGGTCGACAACGAAGAGCTGGTCGGTGTGATCCGGCATTTCCTCCAGCCGGCGTAAGTAACGTAGCACGACTTCCGTCCGGACATCTTCACGGATGGTGATGACATCGAAATCCATTAAGGCGCCGACGGAGTCCTCCGGGTATGACATGGCTGCGCGCAGTTGTTCGCGTTCTTCAACCGGCAGCGAACGGAAAACATCGTCCATCACTTTCTGCGGCAAATCGGGCGCGAGATCGGCAATTTCGTCGGCATCGAGATATTCCGTGGCCGCCACCAGTTCCTGATTGCCCATGTCGGTGATCAGTGTGGCGCGGACGGCGTCGGAGGTTTCCAGCAGTACTTCGCCGTCCCGGTCCGTTTTGACCATGCCCCAGATCAAGAGCCGATCTTCCAGCGGCAGCGCTTCCAGGATATGGGCGATATCGGCGGGGTGGAGCTGATCGAGAAAATTCTGCAACTCGGTCAGATTCTGTTTTTGTACCGAGGATCCGGTCAGCGATTGATCCTGGGCCTCCTGCAAATGCACCAGACCTTCGACCAGTTTGTATTTGCGCAGCAGATAAGTGACCTGCTGCAGCGGGGGCGGTGAATTTTCCTGGTTGTTGTCGGTTACTTCAGTCATAACGGATTTACGCTGGCAAGGTTGTCTTTAGTGTTGTGGACGGGTTCAGATTGTTTATACACTGAACGGGTTGCAGTTTGATGACCTGAAAGTATAACCTTCAGTGCCGCATCAATACCATAAAATTATTGGCTGGATGGAGAGACCGTCTAAAGCCGCCGGTGCGGTTTTTGCGCACTGAGTTTCGATTACCTGGACATCCCGCCAGAACAGCAGGGTGAATTCAGGTTTGCGATTTCAGCATTGCGATCACCGGCCGGGTCTGCGGCCGGATGCCGCGCCATAGGAAGAAGGATTCGGCCGCTTGCTCGACCAGCATGCCGGTACCATCAGCGATTTGTTGCGCGCCATTGTGCTGCGCGAATTTGAGAAAGCGGGTCGGTTCGTGGCTATACATCATGTCGTAAGCCAGCGCGGCCCGCGCAAAAATACCGGCGGGCAGTTCGGGGAGCGCATCGTGCAGACTGGCGGAGGTTGCGTTGATGATGATGTCGAAGCGTGTGGCGGAGAAATGCATAAAATCACCGGCAGCCAGGTTGCCGTGCGCCATAAACTGCTGCTGCAGCGCTTCGGCTTTATGCGGCGTGCGGTTGGCGATGGCCAGCAGGGAGGGTTTTTGCTGCAACAGCGGCAGGATGACGCCACGCGCGGCGCCGCCCGCGCCCATGAGCAGTACGCGTTTATCCGCGATGGGAATGGCCAGATTCGATTCGATGTCGCGCACTAACCCGGCGCCGTCGGTGTTGTCGCCGAGAATCTCGTCGTTGTCAAACTTAAGCGTATTCACGGCCTGCGCGCTACCGGCCCGTCCGGTCAGGCGGGTTGCCAGCCGGTAAGCTTCCAGCTTGAACGGCACGGTCACATTCAATCCCTTGCCGCCTTGCCGGTAAAAATTTTCCACCGTTGCCCGGAATCCATCCAGCGGTGCCAGGATGGCGCCATAGTGCATCGGCTGGTTTGTTTGTTGGGCAAAGGCGGTATGAATCAGCGGGGATTTGCTGTGTGCTATGGGGTTGCCGATCACGGCATAAGAATCAGGCATGGTGGAGTTCTCGTTGATTGCGCATTAAAAACGGGCCGGAACGTTGCTATGAGCGGCTATTGACTCAGCAGCATATCGGATGCCGCAAAAACCCAGGTACGGGTAATATGCAGAATATCGGTATCCTGGCGGATATCCGGCGGGAAAGGGGAAAATCCGTTTTGTCCGGCGAGCTTGACGATATTGATGGCGGCTTCATCGAGAACCTTTTCCCCGGAGGAACGGTTGATTTCAATGGATTCCAGACTGCCATCCGCGCGGATGCTGACGGTAAGCTGCAAATTGCCATAGAGTTTTTCCTTCCTGGCGGCTTCCGGATAATTCAAATTGCCGATGCGCTCGACTTTCAAGCGCCAATCCTCAACGTAGCGTGCAAAGCGGTATTCCTTGGTGCGCGCGCCGATAAATTTGCGTTTCGGACGTTTCTGGTAGTCATCATGATCTTGTGCAATCTGCGCTCTCAAGCGGGCGATATCCAGGCTGCGCAGCATTAATTCAGTCGCATCCGCCGTAACCGGCTCGCTGCCGGTTTCTGTATCCGGTTCACTGGGTTGCTGGATGTCCGGTTTCTCGCTGACGGCTGCCATCAGTTTTTTGGCCTCCTGTTCCAGTTGCCTGATTTTTTGTTGCGCCACGCTGTTATCGATAACCGGCTTGCTTCTGGGCAGCACCGGAAAGGGTGTCTTTGCCTGGCGCTCGGCATCCGTGTTGCCGCCGCCATCCAGACTATCCTGTGCCAGCAGTTTGCTGTCCTTCGGTTTTACCGGCGTTTTGCTATTGACCAGCACGACTTCCAGGGATGAAGCGATTTTGTCGAGTTGCGGCTGAGGAAACTGAAAAGTCACGCCCAGAAACAGTACCGCATGCAGCAGCAGGGAAACGGCCATCGCGGCCGGCAAGCGATTGTTTCGGGGAGAGTGATAACCGCTCGGTGCTGCCGGCGGGGTTCCGCGTGTTTGAATGGTCACAGCCAAAGGATCAAGCCTTGAAAAATAAGTCCAGGTTATATCATGCACCGGCGTTATTTTAGGCAACAACGATGGGCTTGTCACACATGATTCACCATAAGGGCATCTCTAGAAATCCAGATTTTGTCACAACACTTTGTTGCTCGAAAAAAATGTTTCCTTACATATCAATTATATGCTGCGTCAACATTTTTTGCTCGCGCCTCGTTTTGTTTAAAACTTTGAATTTTTAGAGACGCCCATAAATTGTTAGGAATACTCGCCGGAGACCGGCTCAGGCATCCTGTTTTTGCAGGAACTCCGCATGCAGACTGCGTTCCAGCAGATCGATTCCGGATAATTTAAGCTTGACGTAAGCGCCCGGCGGCATATCGGGCAGTGAGGGCACGCGCGTGACAAGCGGGATATCATCCAGTTTCACCAGGTTTTCTTTAATGACCTGTGCATTGATCGTCTGCACTTTTTCCTGCATCAGCCAGCGTAAACACCAATAGCGTTCCATTGCCCGCTGAAATTCGCCATAAATGCCGTAGGCTGTCTCAAAGTCGCGCATCGCGATTAACAGGCTGGTGCTGTCCCGGGTATAGTGCGGCGGGGCATTGCGCAGTAAGGCAATGAGTTGCCGCTGATTGATCAGATCGACATAACGCCGCATCGGAGAGCTGCTCCAGGCATATTGCGGCACCCCGAGTCCTTGATGGGGCGCGGGGGCAGTGCTCATTCTGACCTTGCCGTTGGCTTGGCTGCGGAAAATGCCGGTAATGCCGGCATCGGTCAATTGTTTGCCCCATTCGGTATTGGTGAAAATCATCAGCTCGGATACGACTTTGTCAATCGGTGAGCCGCGCCGGCGTTCGCTGATTGTGACGTGGTCACCCTTGATTTCAAAGCTGTAATCAATTTTATCGTTATTGCTGTCATTGGCTTTGCCGCGTTGATTTTCCATTTTGCAGGCAAATTTCCATAACAGGCTCAGTTCCTTGCTGAAAGTGTGCTCAAAACCGCCTCTGTTTAATGACGCTTCGTTGAAGTGTTGTTCCAGCGCATTGTGACGCAAGTTGGCCGCGATTCTTATTTTTTCGATCCGGCTTTCGGTGTTTGTGACGGTAAAATCATCCGATACGTCCAGGTACAGTGAAAGCACGGGGCACAGCTTGTTTTCCGCCAAGGTGAAGTGATTGATGATCTCATCCGGCAGCATGGTGATTTTGTTTCCGGGCAAATAGACCGTCGATAGGCGCGCCGCAGCGGCTTTGTCGAGCGCCGATTCAGGCTCGATTCCCAACGCGGGCGCTGCAATATGGATGCCAATGCGGAAGCTTCCAAATGCCAGCGGCGTCACGGAGAATGCATCGTCAATTTCCGTTGTCGAGGCATCATCAATGCTGAACGCAACAACATCCGCGCCGGGTAAATCGGCTGAATCGTTAAACGCCGGTTGTGATGCCTGCGCGCCAAAAGCGATGCCTTCGGGAAAATATTCCCAGATGAATTGATTGAAGTGATAATCATGCGAGGATGGAATGGCACCGCATTTCTCCAGCAATTTCACGGCGGTGAGTTTTTTCTCCGTGCAGACGGCTTCCAGCGCTTTCCATTCGATGGTGTTTTTATCCGGCTTGTAGAGTAAATTCGCTATACGCGGCTTGAATTCCTCCGGCAGGATAAGTTGATTGAGTTGTTCAACATACAGTGCTTGTTGCGCCGCTTGCAGGCGTTTTTTCTCCTGGCCGGCCAAAGCTGCTTTGAGTGCATCCGGCGGCGCAGCCTTGTAACGTCCATGTCCCTTTTTGTAGAAATACATCGGAGCGCTCTGAAGCAGCAGCAATGTGGCGGCAGCTTCAACCGGACTGGGGGAATGGCCAAAGTAGTCGGCGGCCAAGGTGTCGCTGGCAAATTCAATCTCTTGCGCACAGCATTCCCAGAGAAAATCCGGATCCAGTTCATCGGCCACTTTTTGCACGTGATTCATGAATTCGGATATAGGTGGAGTATCGAATCGAAACAACACGGCTGTTGCCTTGATTTTTGAACGCTTGCCATGCACAGCCTCGATTTGCAGTGAGGTGTTGTTGTCGGCCAGTATAGCGCCTACCTTGAAGGTTCCAGCTTCTTCATAAAAAACGTTCATAGGATTGTTTTTATAAATACGGTTGGATGGTTAAAGCGCGGTTGCCGTATCGGGAAAGAATGAGTTGTCATCGAAAAATAAGAGGGTTAACACAATCCGGAAAGATTTGTTTTGTAATGTATAAACCTGGTCAGCAATCCTGCATTATATACGAGAGGTTTGCCGAAGATAAAAAAGCAGTAGACAATTGTTGCCAGGAATAGTGCC
>CAZDYN010000105.1:0-7342 GCA_964509635.1 uncultured Nitrosomonas sp.
AACAGTTTGTGTTTAGAGTATAGGCAGAATCAGAATAATGTAAAGTCATTTGCAATACACTACAATAGCGACCATACAGAATTTTCTTCTTGAAAAACTTCCAATAACGCTCAATTAAGTTCAAGTATGGGCGCATATGGCGGCAAAAATACGAGTTTTATTTTTGAGTCGTTGAGATAGTCACTGATCAGCCGGGATTGATAATAACGCGCATTGTCACAAATAATGTAAATACATGCTGCTGTTGGATGGTGTGCTTCGATTTGCTGAAACAATTAATTGGATAGTCGATTGCGCATTGATGGTGTCATCATAGCGCACGATAGCCTGTAGGCTGGCTGTATTGATCGCACTGTTAATATTCAAAGCGCTGCCGACCGGTATTGCTCCGAACTTCGCGATCCTGGCCGTGTTTGATCCATCCATAACCGGCTGCCGGATTATGATGAGGATGAGTGGCATCCATGAAATAATAGGGCTCATCCGGGAAGTGCGTACCTGGTAGTCAGAAAGGCATGTTGAAAGAAAGTGAATCAAAGGTTGAAATTATCTATGATTTTCAACGATGAGGTTTTTTCAACATGTCGCCCAGTTTGCTGTATCACGCCTTTGGCATAGTTGGTTATTTTTATCAAAGTACCTGTTTTATTGCGGGTGTCATAGTTGTCGCAATACAAGCGGATCATTGGCGATTGAGATGTCCGGTATGTAAAAGCCGCGAGATACGTTACCGAGGAAAGTTGGTTCGACGCTTCCGCACAGTACCGATAGGTCAAAAAGCAATCTTTATCGACCTTTCAGTTCAGCGGGTAGAATGCACCCGATGCCAAGCAGTTCGTCAGGTAAAGATACAGTTTGCTGATGAGCACAAGCGCTATACACGTTCTTTCGAAAGATTGGTCTTGGATCTCTCTAAGCACATGATCATCCAGGCAGTAGCACGCCATCTTGGGGTGAGCTGAGATCTTGTTAAGAGGATACAGAAGGACAATCTGAATAAACGTTATCGGTTGCCGAAATTAGCCAAGATAAAACGCATTGCGCTGGATGAAATATACCAAGGCAAAAAGCTGGGTTATTTAACCATAGCTCTGGATCTTCAACGTGGAGCAGTGATTTTTGTTGGCAATGGGAAGGCGCAGATGCACTGATTCCGTTTTGAAAGCGTTTGAAACGATCGGGAGCGCGCGGATTGAAGCGGTTGCGACCGATATGGGGCCAGCATACATATTAGTGCGGTGCGGGCTAATATCCCAGATGCAACGCTAGTGTTCGCTTCCATATTATTAAGCTGTTCAACGAAAAGTTGACAAAATTGCGTTGTGATCTGTAACGAGAAGCAGAGAATGGGTTGGGCAAACCCGTTTTGAAGGGCATTCGCTGGCTGTTGCTCAAGAACCCTGACAATCTGGATGACACGCGCAACGAGCGTCAACGTCTGGATGAAGCATTAAAGCTCAGTGAGCCCTTGGCAACGGCCTATTACATGAAAGAAGAGTTACGCAATATCTGGCATCAACCGGATAAGACCTCAGCCCAAAAGGCATTGGATGAATGGGTAAAAAAAGCCGCTGCTTCGGATGTCAACATGCTCAAGCAATTCTCTAAAACTATTACGGCGTACCGCTCGGGCATCCTGGCTTATTTCGATTTCAATGGTTTATCAACCTGGCCGTTGGAAGGTACCGGCAACAAGATCAAAACTTTGCACAAAGTGGCCTATGGTTTCAGAGATGTCGAGTTCTTTAAACTCAAAATTATGGCGCTGCATGAAACCAATTATGTTCTTGTCGGTTGAAACTGAAAGTACGCGCTTCCCGGATGAACCAGTAAAAGCAGTGGCCGGATATAAAGATCGGCCGAAAGCCACCGTTTCGTGCTCGATGAATTGATGCGGCATATCGGGGAAATCGAACAACGCATCGCGCTGGATCAAAAAGCTGATTCGACACGGCTTTGTCAAACCAGCGCAAATCTGATTTGCGTCAATTGTTATAGGGTCTTAGCTGACCAGGGTTTCTTTCATGTTAAGGAAACTCTGAATAACTCGCATTTGTCATTCCAATCCCAGAGAGGAATCTTTAATAATCAATATAATAGATTTCTTGTTCTTGCTCGAAATGACACTTGTTCAGAGCTTCCTTAAATTGGCAAAAAAAGCCTGCCACCGCATTCCGCCGAAGCTGTTTAAGCAGCATAACCTTGCCATACTCGTTGACACCGTGAATCTGAAACACTTCTTTTGCCAAATCAATACCAATCGTTGTAATCTTCATGTCGGACGCTCCTATCTTTTTAGTGATCATTACATCACTGCTTTGGCACTTTGATGCCGTTCTGGGTAGCGAGCATCCATTCCGTTATCTGGGAGTCTGTCGGAATTAAGGCTAATCTACTGCGCCAATGGGATAGCGGTTCATATTTCCTCAATTTTTCATTGCATAGTCTCGCTATGCGCCTCAAAATTGAGGAAATATGCTCTTGCTCTCCCGCTTGGCTCGCTACGATTGCTTAAGTCCGATGCCTCCTAGGCTTGATATCTTATGTGAGGTGCTATCGTGAAGTTGATGCATGCGCTGGTGTTAACATTATCTTTGTTTCTTTTGCCTGGCGGTGTTTTCGCAGCAAGTATCGTATACAACGGGTTTGGATGTCTTAATTCTGTAAGTGTGAATGATCCCACACCTGATAGCACGCCAGTGCAAAGCAAATTTGAGGTGATAGATGATACCGGGGATGGCGTTTATCGTTTAAATTTAACCGGTGGTATTCCTCGTTTTATCAATGATAATCACAACGTGTGTATCGATAGTGCGACTGTTCTGGGATACTCCGGAATTCCAGATTTGGACGGACTGCCCAGGCCATTGGAATCAATTGATGCAACGGCCTATTTTAACGGGCAAGATCTGATGATCGTAATCAGCTCACTTTATACCGACTTAAGTGCGCAAAGAAATCCGCTTTCGTCATTTACAACCAGCCGCATATCCGCTTTCACCCACACATTGATTCTGGAGTTTAATCCTCAATCGTCTTCATTTAGCTTAAAGAAAGTGATACGCAACCGGGGATTGACTTATACCATTGGATCAACGAATTTAATAACGACATTCCCATTTCTTGAAACGGTTTTGCCTTCTTTTAATGAGACGGCGCAAGATAAGCCCAGAATATTAACACCCGTATCCAGTATTGAATTTGTATTGGAATAGCAGCTGCTTTATTGGGAAGCTAATCCTTGAGAAGAATTGCTGACTTGCCCGGTGTGTTTTTTATCGTTGCGCCGGATTTCTAATCGGCTTGCCTAATCCTGAGAATCCTACGTTAGGGGTTACATTTGAGGTTATACATTGAATCTGGATCATGCATTCAATTGAGTGAGGGGAGAGCACAGTAACAGCAGATGTGTATGCAGATAATGCTGATTCTCAGAAGAGTGTTTGGTGCTGGGTTTTTGTCCAGGAAGAGTGTTTCTGTACCGGCAAAAGGATTGCCTGGTTACCCAAACGCTTGCCTGGAGCGGATATTACATGTGCACTTAGCCGTGATCTGTCAATGTGACCGGCGTATGGATGTCAGAGGAAATGACAATCCCGATTTGCGCTGCGGTGTAACCTGCTGCAGCCAGTGCATGAAGACACTCGTCAGCATGTGCTGCCGGAATTCCCGCTAATAATCCGCCTGCAGTTTGCGGATCAAAGAGTAAAGCATAGCTGGGGTGTTCTCCGGTGTAGTATGTGCATTGGCTGGCTTTCCTGTTGGCGGAATAAAGTGTGCTGTGAATGCCTTGCAGGCTGCATTGTTGTGCGCCTTCCATAATTGGAATTGTATTCAGCGTGATGGATGCGCTGCATTGAGAAGCCAATAGCATTTCCTGCAAATGTCCGAGCAGGCCGAAACCGGTGATATCGGTGCAACTGCTTGCAGCAAAAGAACGGAAGATGGCTGCGGCAGTACGGTTACTTTGCAACAAATAGGCCAGAGCCTGATCAAGCCATCGCCCCTGGCAGCGCGCGGCCATGTTGGCGGCGAGCAAGACGCCGCTGCCGATTGGTTTGGTGAGAATTAAACGATCACCGGGTTTCAGTCCGGATTTTGTCAATGCTTTGCCGGATGAGAGGGTGCCATTAACCGTCAGACCGATAGCCATTTCAGGTCCTTCGCCGCTGTGTCCGCCGATTAATACGGTATTTTCATCATGCAAGGTTTTTAGAACACCTTGCATCAAGTGCAATAATGTTTCTTGCATAATGGCTTCGCCGGCGAAAGGAATAATCGCTGTTACCAGCGCGGAATGCGGCACCCCGCCCATAGCATAAATATCGCCAAGACTATGAATCGCAGCAATGCGGCCCAGCAGATAAGGGTCATCAATAAAGGTCCGGAAGAAGTCAACCGACTGTAGCCATTGGGTATTGGCCGGCAGGTTAATAATCGCGGCATCCTCCCCTAATCCGACGGACACATCAGGATGAGGCCGAATATCTAGCTGCGCCAAAACATTCTGCAAGATGTCGCTGCCAATCTTTGCTCCACAGCCACCGCATCGCATAGATTCCGTACCTTCGTCCGTGTTCTGAGCGGTGGCCATCGGTTCCGGATTGAAGCGCGCCATAAACGCTTGATCAATATAATTCTTCCAGTGCCAGACCCATTTTCCCCGGGCAAAAAAAGGACCGCGCGAAGCGATGGCATGCCGCTCGCCCGTGGTTAATAAACTGAGGAATTGCTGTTGCGGCTTGAAAGGCGAGAGGGGGCGATTTTTAAGCCGGGCAATGATGTTTCTTGCCAGAACAGGTCCTTGGCGGACCGCATAGACGCCGGCTTTGGGCAATGGAGCAGGCATGAATGCAGCGCTATCTCCAGCGGCAAATATATCCGGGTGTGAGATACTGCGCAGATACTGATCAACCAGAATGAAACCCCGGCTGTCGCATTGTAGGCCGCTTTCCGCGAGCCAGGACTGCGCGCTTGCATGAATGGCCCAAGCAGCAAAATCGTAATCCAGTGTGGTATGGTCATTGAGCATCAACTGGTGTTCATTAGCAGAAATCACATGTTTTCCGCTGATGATCGTGATGCCTAAGGTTTGCAAGCGATGTTTAAAAAACGCCTGTACGCGCTCATTGTGTCCGCTAAGGATGGTGTGGTCAGCGTTGATCAAAGTAAAATTCGCCTGAATGGAGGTCGTGCTGCATAGCTTATAATGCAAAGCCAGCAGTATTTCGATACCGGCAGCTCCGCCGCCAATGACGGCAATCCGTTTTGAATGATTGGATGTTCGAGCTGATTTGAGCCATTGATGCCAATTTTGTAGAAATTGCTTGACGGGCTTGACGGGGCAGCCGTATGCAGCGGCGCCGTTAATGGTATTGAGCGCCGGCTGAGAACCTATATTGATAGACAGGATGTCATAACGCAAGGATGGGTACTGATGACAGTCAATCTGCTTTGTCAGCGGATCGATATGCTGAACTTCATCATGAATAAACTGTGCGCCGGCCCATTGGCAAAGCTTGCGTAAATCAATGTGACAATCTTCAAGGGTATAGTGTCCGGCAATCAATCCGGGCAGCATGCCTGAATAAGGTGTCAGTGTATCCGTGCTGATCAGTGTGACACGGACGCCGGGGATCGGGTGCATACCCAGTTTTCTGATAACGGTGACATGACTATGGCCGCCGCCAATTAAGCGTAAATCCCTTTTGTATGGCGTTAAGCCTATCATTGATTAACTTTTTCAGATTGCGTTATGGACAGAAAAGTGTGATAGTTCACACTGCAGTATTATAAGTTAGTCCATGCTACTATAAATAATATTAAATTTATCTCTATAGCTCCGAGGACTGATTGGGTAACGCATTGAAGTTAAGTTGGTTTGTTACTTTGGCGCGCGTTTCATGCCATTTAATGACTATTTACATACATTATTTTACTGATGGAGGATAGCAATGAAATATAGTGGAATCAGCACATTGGCGACTTATACTATGCTTTTATTATTTGCGGGACTGTTATTTGCTTGTAAGCCGATTTTTGAGAAAAAACCACCTCCTGATAAGGAAAGCAAAGAAGTTGTCACTGAGTCCGCGCCGGTTGCAAGTGCCAATGCGACTGCTGAGCCTGTTACTCAAATTGAAGATGTGCAAAGTATACAGAGCTTGGAATCCACCTCAGAATCACTTGATGCGGCAAATAATGATGCAGAAGTTTTAGCTCAGGAAGCGCAGCCGAATGCTGCAATTGAGGAAGCTCAAGAGCAGGCGGTTGATGATGGTGATGATGTTGTGAAAGCAACTCCCGCTATTATTCGGAAAGTACAGCAAGCGCTTACAGATGCGGGGCTCAGTCCCGGCCCGGTGGATGGTGTTAGCGGCGCCAGAACAGTCGCTGCGATCGAAAGCTTTCAGAAACAAAATGACATCCCGGCGGGTAAGTTAACCAAAAGAACGTTGCGCGCGTTGGGCGTTGAATTTTAAAATTCAAAGAATAGGTTTGTTATTTCCCAATACACCAAGAGCCGCAGGCTCTTGGTGTATTTTTATAGATGTTGGTTTTTCATTTCCTTAGCTGATTAAAAATAGTTGCTATGGCAAGAGTCATGTTCTATAGTTGAATATGGAAGCCGGTTTCAGAGCTTTTTCAGGTAATTGTAGGTTGATGCATGCTGAAATATTCGGGTTAAATTCCTCAGCAGAATATGTATTCTATTAATAGAACGGGTTGGTTACATACTTGGTAGTGTTTCTCAATAGGTTTTAAGTTAATTACGCCAAGCGTTTCATGCGCGGTACTGATTGGTCATTAACTTGCTTTTGAAGTATTTTTGGAGGTTTTATTCATGGGAGTTCCTTTACGTCAGCAGATTGCAGTTGGCACTTATCTCATCAAGCAAAAGATAAAAGGGGTTAAGAAATATCCTTTGGTATTGATGCTGGAGCCATTATTCCGCTGTAATCTGGCCTGCGCCGGGTGTGGAAAAATTGCCCATCCGGAAGACGTTCTCGATCAACGTCTTTCGTATGAAGAATGCATGCAGGCAGTAGACGAATGCGGCGCCCCAATGGTATCAATTCCAGGCGGTGAACCATTGCTGCATAAAGAAATGCCGCAGATCGTTGCAGGTATCATCAAGCGCAAAAAATATGTTTATCTGTGCACTAATGCCTTATTGTTAAAGAAAAGGATCGATGATTATACCCCGTCGCCTTATTTGACTTTTTCGATCCACTTGGACGGCATGAAAGAACGTCATGATGCTTCAGTTTGTCAGGATGGGGTTTTCGATCGCGCGGTTGAGGCGATAAAGCTGGCATTGGATAAGGGTTTTAGGGTCACC
>CAZDYN010000106.1:0-4861 GCA_964509635.1 uncultured Nitrosomonas sp.
GGCAAAACCGTTAACATGATGGAATTGATCCGTAATATTGCGATTGAGCATAGTGGATATTCCGTCTTTGCGGGGGTAGGAGAGCGTACTCGTGAAGGTAATGATTTTTATCACGAGATGAAAGAATCTAAGGTGCTGGATAAAGTTGCACTGGTATATGGACAAATGAATGAACCCCCTGGAAACCGACTCCGTGTTGCATTGACTGGTCTGACAATGGCGGAATCCTTCCGTGATGAAGGTCGCGATGTATTGTTTTTTGTTGATAATATTTATCGCTATACCTTGGCAGGAACAGAAGTATCCGCTCTGCTGGGACGTATGCCATCAGCAGTGGGTTATCAGCCAACATTAGCTGAAGAAATGGGGCGGTTGCAAGAACGTATTACTTCGACCAAAACTGGCTCAATTACATCAATTCAAGCTGTTTATGTACCAGCCGATGACTTGACCGATCCCTCTCCGGCAACAACTTTCGGACACTTGGATGCAACCGTAGTGTTGTCGCGTGATATCGCATCTCTAGGTATTTATCCGGCTGTCGATCCGCTTGATTCGACATCGCGCCAACTTGACCCGCAAGTAGTTGGTGAAGATCATTACAATACAGCCCGGGCAGTTCAGCAAACACTGCAACGCTATAAAGAATTAAGGGATATTATTGCCATTCTGGGAATGGATGAATTGTCACCCGAAGATAAATTGGCGGTTAGCCGGGCTCGCAAGATTCAACGTTTCCTGTCACAGCCATTTAACGTTGCTGAAGTCTTTACTGGATCACCTGGGAAATACGTGTCTCTTAAGGATACCATCAAAGGCTTTAAAGGTATCGTTGAGGGAGAGTATGATGATTTGCCGGAACAGGCATTTTACATGGTTGGCAGTATCGAGGAAGCAGTTGAGAAAGCGAAGTCAATCCAATAAATTTAGAGAAAATAGCAATGGGCACCATTTTTCATCTTGATATCGTTAGTGCCGAAGAATCGATTTATTCCGGTCCGGTTGAATTTCTAGTTGCACCGGCACAAATGGGTGAAGTAGGTATTTATCCGCGCCATACACCGATGTTGACCAGAATTAAATCCGGAATGGTGCGTATTAAAGCGCAATTAAAAGAAGAGGAATTGGTATATGTATCGGGTGGCATGTTAGAAGTACAACCTGATACCGTTACTATATTGGCGGATACGGCCGTGCGGAGTCATGATCTCGATGAAGCCAAGGCAATGGAAGCAAAACGTGCTGCAGAAGAGGCGTTAAAGAATCGAGAATCAGAATTGGATTACGCCAAAGCGCAAGCAGAACTAATGGAAGCGATGGCACAGTTGGCTGCAATTGATAAATTGCGGAAACGCAAACATTAATGAATGTATTGATAACAAAAAAGGCGACATAGGTCGCCTTTTTTGTATCTGCTGTTAAAATGATTTTGAAGACCTACTAAGAATGCCAATTACTATACAAAGGCATTTAATCAGTAGCAATGAAGTAAATTAAAATAAATATCTAATAAAAATAGAAAATACCGTGTCTAAATTGAATGTTGTCATACTTGCGGCAGGAGCGGGAAAACGCATGCGATCTTCGCTTCCAAAAGTATTGCATCATTTAGCGGGGCGGCCATTACTGCTGCATGTCATTAATACTGTCCGATTACTGATACCTGATAAAATTTGTGTAATTATTGGTCATGGCGGAGAAATGGTAAAACAGTCCATCACAGGGGTAGATTTGACATGGATAGAACAAATACCTCAATTAGGTACCGGGCATGCTGTGATGCAAGGATTACCGCATCTTGATAGTGATGGTCAGACGTTGGTGCTGTATGGTGATGTGCCGTTAGTTAGCCTTCGTACATTGCAACAATTAATAGCTGTTACAGAAGGAAAAAATTTTGCGCTGATATCTGCTATAACTGAAAATCCTTTTGGTTATGGCAGAATCGTGCGTAACCGGGAAACTGACAAAATTGTAGCCATTGTAGAACAAAAAGATGCCACGGTAGAACAGAGGAACATACGCGAAATTAACACAGGGATTATGCTCATACCGACTATGTATTTGTCCCAATGGTTACCGAAGTTAGAAAGCAAAAATACACAGCAGGAATACTATTTGACCGATATTATTACCATGGCTGTGGAACAAGGCATTTGCATAGCTTCGATACGAGCAGAAAATATTTGGGAAATATTAGGGGTGAACGATAAACGCCAACTTGCCGAATTAGAAAGAATTTATCAAAAGAAATGCGCTGACAATCTGCTAGATCAAGGTGTCAGTTTGGCAGATCCGGATAGAATTGATGTTCGAGGAGAACTCGTTTGCGGATCCGATGTTGTGATTGATATTAATTGCATTTTTGAAGGGGTTGTCAAGCTGAGCAGCCATGTTCAAGTGGGTGCTCACTGTACATTGAAGAATGTTACCGTTGCAGCTGGGACAATCATCCTGCCCTATTGCATGATAGAGGATGCTGAGATAGGAGAAAATTGCAAGATTGGACCTTTTGCGCGTATTCGTCCGGGCACCAAACTATCAAACAAGGTGCATATAGGCAATTTTGTTGAGGTTAAAAATAGTCAAATTGATTCAAGAAGTAAAGCAAATCATTTAAGTTATATTGGTGATTCCATCGTAGGAGCCAATGTCAATATTGGTGCTGGAACTATCACTTGTAACTACGATGGTGCCAATAAACATCAAACCATCATAGAAGATGATGTATTTGTAGGATCCGGCACGCAGCTTATAGCACCGGTGAAGATTTCCAAAGATTCAACAATTGGAGCCGGATCAACGATTACAAGAAATACTCCAGAAGGTGCTTTGACTTTAACGAGATCCAAGCAAGTCAGTTTCTTAAATTGGAAGCGTCCAACTAGATCAGAAAAATAGTGGCGGATTCAACTGTCCGATTTTAATGTAATACTTTAGCGTAGAAGTTTAAGTTGAGATGTGTGGAATAGTTGGTGCAATAGCACATGCAGATATTGTTCCGGTATTGCTGGAGGGGCTGCTGCGTCTCGAATATAGAGGCTATGACTCAGCCGGATTAGTGGTCACCAATCAAGGATTGCAAAGACTGCGTACAACTGGACGTGTTACTGATCTCGGCAGGCTGGTTGCACAGCAGGGAACACAGGGTTTCGCAGGTATAGCGCATACACGCTGGGCGACACATGGCGAGCCCTCCGAGCGCAATGCACATCCGCATTTTTCAGAAATGGGTGCCAGAATTGCCGTGGTACACAATGGAATTATAGAAAACCACGAAGAGATACGTGAGAGTCTGACAGGTCATGGATTTAAGTTTTTATCAGATACAGATACGGAAGTAATTGCGCATCTGATAGCTTTTCATCTAAAGCAGGTTGCCGATTTATTTAAGGCAGTTTGCTTGTCCATCGCGGATCTACAAGGCGCCTATGCGATAGCTGTGATGGAAGAGACTCATCCGGAGCGCATTATTGCTGCGCGTAATGGGGCTCCCTTGTTATTAGGCATAGGAAAAAATGGCAACTATGTTGCATCCGATGCATCCGCATTATTACAAGCTACGCGCGATATTATTTATCTGGAAGAAGGGGATGTCGCCGAACTAAGGAATGATGACTACCGGATTGTAAATTGTCTGCATAACCAATTTGGGGAGACGGTTAAACGCATTATTCATAAGAGTCATATGTCCGATGAAGCGATTAGCTTGGGATCCTACGCGCATTTTATGCAGAAAGAAATTTTTGAGCAGCCAAGTGCCGTAGCAAATACGCTGGAAATGATATCAAATGCGCAATCCATTTCCCCTAATTTGTTTGGCAGTGAGGCTGAAAAAGTATTTCTTGCAACTAATCGGATTCTGATTTTGGCTTGCGGGACAAGCTATCATGCCGGATTGGTCGCTCGATATTGGCTGGAAACGGTTGCCAATCTCCCTTGTAATGTCGAGATCGCCAGTGAATACCGTTATCGTGATCCGATCGCGGATTCGAATACTTTGGTAGTTGGTATTTCTCAGTCGGGAGAAACTGCGGATACATTGGCAGCTCTGAAATATGCTAAGCAATTGGGCCATCGGCATAGTCTTGCCGTCTGCAATGTTCCTGAAAGTGCAATGATACGGCAAACTGATTTGCGTTTTCTTACGCGTGCTGGTCCGGAGATCGGCGTAGCTTCCACCAAAGCATTTACTACTCAATTAGCATCACTTTTGCTATTGACGATGACATTGGCAAAAATGCGTCAAAAATTGTCTATAGCGGATGAGCAAAAAATGATTGCAACGCTACGACATTTACCGGTAGCTCTGCAACATGCGCTACAGGTTGAGCCGCAAGTTAAGATCTGGGCAAAGAACTTCGCACAAAAGCGTCATGCGCTATTTCTCGGGAGAGGCGTTCACTATCCCATTGCTATGGAAGGTGCGTTAAAACTGAAAGAAATATCATACATTCATGCGGAAGCCTATGCGGCAGGAGAATTAAAACATGGCCCGCTGGCTTTAGTGGATAGTGAAATGCCTGTAGTAGCAATCGCACCCAATGATCAACTGCTGAGCAAACTTAAATCAAACCTGCAAGAAGTACATGCGCGAGGTGGTGAGCTCTATGTGTTTGCGGATGCGGATTCCCAAATAATGCAAAGCAGTAACTTGCATGTCATACGCTTATCGGAGCATGCGGGATTGCTTAGCCCGATTCTCCATACCATTCCGCTACAGTTATTGGCTTATCATGTTGCTTTAGAGAAAGGTACTGATGTTGATAAGCCGAGAAATCTGGCAAAAGCGGTGACGGTCGAATAAGGAGCAAAAGCTAATGGTGTACAGTACAGGCCGTTAAAAAACGCTTCCGAGACA
>CAZDYN010000106.1:4871-7321 GCA_964509635.1 uncultured Nitrosomonas sp.
GGTACAAGGTGAGAACAGTTGAAAAGTGTGATAAATGAGCATTTTGAGCTTGTTTTTAACACCGTAGCGGTAACGCAGATAGTTGGTTTTCATGGCTTGTCAAAGTACATAATTGGTTTTTCTGCGGTGAGAATTGATGCTTTATCCACAAGATATGGGGTGGTAATATAAGCCCACTTTAGTAAAGGATACAGTCAAAATGGCAGGACATAGCAAATGGGCTAATATTAAGCACAAGAAAGCTGCGCAGGATGCGAAGCGCGGTAAAATTTTTACACGGCTCATCAAAGAAATAACGGTGGCTGCCCGCATGGGTGGCGGGGATCCGGATAGCAATCCACGTTTACGCTTGGCGGTAGATAAGGCATACGATCAGAATATGCCGAAGGATAATGTCGAGCGTGCGATTAAGCGTGGCAGTGGTGCTTTGGATGGTGTTGATTATGAAGAAATTCGTTATGAAGGTTATGGCATTGCCGGTGCGGCCGTGATGGTGGATTGCATGACGGATAACCGGATTCGAACTGTTGCCGACGTGCGTCATGCTTTTACAAAGTTTGGCGGAAATTTGGGGACGGATGGGTCAGTCAGTTTCTTGTTTAAACATTGCGGGCAGTTAATTTTTGCTCCAGGAACTGATGAAGACAAACTGATGGAAGCGGCATTGGACGCAGGTGCAGAAGATGTGATCAGCAATGATGATGGTAGTATTGAAATCATTACGGCGCCTTATGAATTTATTAATGTGAAAGATGCATTGGAAAAATCCGGATTTAAAGCTGAATTGGCTGAAGTGACTATGAAGCCGGGGAATGAAGCTATCTTGACGGGTGATGAAGCAGTAAAAATGCAGAAATTACTGGATGCTTTGGAAAATCTGGATGATGTGCAAAATGTATACACCACGGCTGTTCTTGAAGAATAGGGATTATAACGATCTGCAGGTGGCAAAATCCGTATTCTTGGCATAGATCCAGGTTTACGGATTACTGGTTTCGGCGTGATTGATAAATGTGGAGGTAACCTAACGTATATCAGCAGCGGCAGCGTCAAAACCTTTGAAGGCGAGTTGCCAATCCGATTGAAGTTGATTCTGGATAACTTGAGTGAAGTCATCGCGCAATATCAACCCGAGCAGGTTGCCATAGAGCAAGTTTTCGTCAATATCAATCCTAAAACAACATTATTGCTGGGTCAGGCTCGCGGCGCAGCCATCTGCGCCGCAGTGATGAATAATTTGATGGTGACTGAATATACCGCGTTGCAAATAAAACAAGCAGTGGTGGGTAATGGTCATGCAAAAAAAAGACAGGTACAGGAAATGATCGTGCGTCTGCTTAATCTGACCGGTAGTCCCAGCGCCGATGCTGCGGATGCGCTGGCTTGTGCGATCTGTCATGCGCATGGTGGCTTAGGTCTGGGGAAGATCGCGACAACGGGCTATCGCATGAAACGGGGGCGTTTGGTGTGATTGGACGATTAACGGGTATTTTGCTGGAGATGTGCCCGCCACAAGTGTTGTTGGACGTACAAGGAGTGGGCTACGAGATTGACGTGCCGATGAGTACTTTCTATGATCTTCCAGCGATCGGAACGCAAGTAACGCTGCATACACATCTTGTCATAAGAGAAGATTTGCACTTGCTTTTTGGCTTTGCAACAGAATCAGAGCGTCAGACTTTTCGTCAATTGATAAAAATATCGGGTATTGGTGCCAGAACGGCATTGGCACTTTTGTCAGGTTTGAGTGTGTCTGATTTGCATCGTGCAGTAAGTGCTCAGGATAGCGCACAGTTAATCAGAGTGCCTGGTATCGGAAAAAAAACGGCTGAGCGATTATTATTGGAATTGCGCGATAAACTGGATGCCGCTGCATCCAGTTTAAATCAAGCCTTATCTCCATCCGTTCATGGTAACGATATACTTAATGCCTTGTTATCATTGGGTTATACTGAGCGAGAAGTAAGTTGGGTTATCAAGCAAATCTCTTCGGATGCAACCGTATCGGAGGGCATACGCCAAGCGTTACAGTTATTATCAAAAGAAAGGTAGCAAGAACAAACGAAAGGTATTGAATGATAGAAACAGATCGGCTTGTTACCGCAATACCCTCATCATCGCAGGAAGAAATTCTGGAGCGTGCATTACGGCCCAAGCAACTGGAAGAATATGTCGGCCAGGAAAAAATACGCGGGCAATTACAGATATTCATTGAAGCAGCCAGGAACCGGCGCGAAGCACTCGATCACGTTTTATTGTTTGGCCCGCCGGGTTTGGGTAAAACGACACTTGCGCACATTATTGCCAGAGAAATGGGTGTGAATTTGCGCCAAACCTCGGGTCCGGTTCTGGAACGCCCGGGTGATCTGGCAGCTTTGCTGACCAACCTGGAGCCTAATGATGTTTTATTTATTGATGAAATCCATCGTTTATCCCCGGTGGTGGAAGAA
>CAZDYN010000107.1:0-1239 GCA_964509635.1 uncultured Nitrosomonas sp.
GGTCATCGCCAATCCAACGCCCACCGTGGCAATCTGCACTGCGCTACCTCCGCCGTTGCCATCCGCATCGTATAGCAGCGCGCCGGCTGCGTTGTTATAGATGATGAAGTCGTTCGCATCCAGTGCGTTCGCGCCAATTACGAATTGGCTGGCAGCCAGAGTACCTGCCGTTGTTAATGACGTAAATACCGAATTTTCAAGCTGAATCGTATCGTCAACTACAATAAAATCAGTGATCGTGTCGATATGACCTGTGGTGGTAAATTTGAATTTGTCCTTACCGGCTCCGCCAGTCAGCGTGTTAGTGCCGCCTTTTCCGTCCAGAGTATCGTTTCCGGCGGCTCCAGCCAGAATGTTATTGGCTGAATTGCCGGTGAGCTTGTTGGCTTGGGTATTACCCGTACCATTAATAGCCGAAGAACCTGTCAGAGTCAGATTCTCGACATTGACCGGAAGAGTGTAGGTGACTTTACTGCTGATTTTATCCGTGCCTTCGACGGAATCTTCAGTAATGATATCGCCTGCATTGTCGACCACGTAACTGTCGTTACCTGATCCACCCCTTAGAATATCTGCACCAAGCCCTCCATTGAGCTTATCGTTACCCGTGCTGCCATCCAGTATGTCGCTGCCTTTCCCGCCTTGCAGAACATCATTACCATCCATGCCCAGCATAAAAACCGGGGATATTAATGTTGCAGCAACTTTCAGATGATCGGTATTCGCAGTACCTTCAAATTGGAGATAACCGGTTTGGTTGCCCTCCGCGTCATAGCGCTGCGCGTATATGCCATTGCCGCTATCGCCTCTGTCACCAGTATTCGACTGCCAGCTCACCACAAATCCGCCATCAGGCAGCGCTGTGATCGATGGATTAGACTGATTTGCCTTTGCATAGGTATTGATTTGAAACTCAACGCCTTGCGCTTCGCCATTGGCGTCATAGCGCCGTGCGTAAATACCATAATCTTGAAAGCCATCCTGATTGGCAGATTGCCAGCTCACCACAAATCCGCCATCGGTCAATCCCGTTATAGCAGGATGACTCTGGTGATCCGCTGTATGGGTGTTGACCGAAAATTCACCGTCTTGCTTATTGCCACTTGCATTAAAACGTTGTGCATAGATACCATAACCGCTGCCATCCTGGTTTTCAGACTGCCAGCTTACGATAAAACCGCCATCAGTCAACGCTGTAATCGATGGATTAAATTGAGCATACGCTGTAGTGGTATTAAC